>NZ_JBMNDS010000104.1:0-32792 GCF_052543295.1 Streptomyces sp. SAS_270 | reverse complement strand
GATGATCGACCGCAGTGAAGTCTGCGCCATCTGGGAGACCGCGAAGCGGTAGTCCTCGACCTGGATGATCGCGTCCGACGGGTTCACCACCTTGAAGTAGACGACCGCGTCGACCCGCACCGTGACGTTGTCGCGTGTGATGCCCTCCTGTGCGGGCACCGGCATCGTCACGATCTGCATGTTGACCTTGCGCAGCCGGTCGACCCCGGGGACCACCAGGGTGAAGCCCGGCGGGCGGGCGTCGCCGGTCAGCCGCCCGAGCCGGAAGACCACCCCGCGCTCGTACTGCTTGACGACCCGGGCGGCCGCCGCGAGGTACACCAGCGCCGCGGAACCGACCGCCACGCCCGCGACCAGGAGTTCCTGGAGCATGACGACCCCCTTTCGGGCCCCCTTCCGAGGGCTTCCTTCGAGGCGTCGCAAAAAATATTGGGTTAAGTAACGATATGCCCGACTCGGGCCTACGGTCGACATTCCTCGACCGCGGGCCCAAGTGGAGGAAACGGTGCAGGTCAGCCGGTCGTGACCTGCACCGGTTCGATACCCTCGGCGCTGTGCCGCTCCGACCAGTTCTCCAGCGCGGTACGGCACGCGTGGTCCAGGTGGTGCAGGCCGGACAGGTCCAGCTCGACCGGCCGGTCCTGCGGCAGCGCCTCCAGACTGTCGAGGATCTTCGGCAGCCGCAGGAAGGTCGCGTTGCCGGACAGGTACGCCTGGACGGGACCGGCGCCCTTGTCGATGACCTCCAGCCGCACGTGCGAGGCCTCCCACGCCGTCTTGACGACGGCCAGCGCGAGCCCGATCAGCACGCCTTCGAACATGCTCACCGCGACGATCGACACCGCCGTGACGACGAGTATCAGCGCCTCGCCGCGGTGCTCGCGCCACAGCCCGGTGAGCTCCCGTACGGGAATGAGCTTGGCGCCCGCGTGCACCAGGATGCCCGCGAGGGCCGGTATCGGGATGTAGGCGAGCACGGACGGCAGCAGCGCCGCGAACAGCAGCAACCACACCCCGTGCAGCACCCGGGACGCCTTGGTCCGTGCGCCCGCCTGGACATTGGCCGCGCTGCGCACGATCACCGCGGTCATCGGCAGCGCGCCGAGCAGCCCGCACACCGCGTTGCCCGCGCCCTGCGCCATCAGCTCCTTGTCGTACGCGGTGCGCGGCCCGTCGTGCAGCCGGTCCACGGCCGCCGCGCTGAACAGTGACTCGGCGGACGCGATCAGCGTGAACGCGACGATCGTGCCGAGCAGGCCGATCCCCGCGAGCTCGCCGAAGGCGTCCATGGGCGGCGGCTGGATCGAGTCGAGCAGACCCTTGACCTCGACCGTCGCCACCGGCAGATCGAGGACGAGGGCGGCGAGCGTGGCCAGCCCGACCGCGGCCAGCGGCCCCGGCACCGTACGCACCCGGCGCGGCAGTCGCTTCCACAGCACGAGTACGGCGATGGTGCCCGCGCCGAGTGCCGGCGAGGCGAGCGCCGTGGTGTTCCCGGCCGCCTCGACGAGCGCCTCGGGCAGCCCGGTGATCTTGTCCAGGCCGGAGGCCGGGGCCTTGGCGCCGGCGACCGAGTAGAGCTGCCCGGCGATCAGGACGAGCCCGATGCCGGCCAGCATGCCCTCGACGACGGATATCGAGATGGCCCGGAAGTAGCGCCCCAGTTTGAGGGCACCCATGAGGAGTTGGAGCACGCCCGAGACCAGCACGATGACCCCGAGGACGGGCAGTCCGAACTCCCGCACCGCCTCGTAGACCAGCACGGTCAAGCCCGCGGCGGGGCCCGAGACCTGGAGGCTGCTGCCGCGCATCAGGCCGGTGACGAGACCGCCCACGATGCCGGTGACGAGCCCGAGTTCGGCCGGGACGCCGGACGCGACGGCCACGCCGACGCACAGCGGCAGGGCGACAAGGAACACGACGAGCGAGGCGGCGAAGTCCTGCCGCAGGTAGGGCAGTCGGGGCGGCTTCGTCGACTTCGACGGATTGGCCTTCAAGATATTCATCCCGGCGCTCACAGGGCGTCGAAGGTGTCGGACTGCGGGCGGTGGGCCAGCACGGAGCCGGTGTGCACCTCGTAGAACCAGGCGTGCAGGCGCAGTTGACCGCTCGTCAGCTTCTTCGCGATGCCGGGGTACGAGCGCAGGCGCAGCAGCTGGGTCAGGACGTGGCTCTGCACGGCTTCGGTGACGGTGGGGTCCTCGACGGCCCCTTCGGGGCGGGGAGTCGCGTGCGCCAGCCAGTCGCGCACGGCGGGTACGGCGTCCAGGTCGTCGCCGCGCACCAGTGCGCCCACGGCGCCGCAGTGCGAGTGACCGCAGACGATGACGTCCGAGACGCCGAGTACTTCGACGGCGTACTCGATGGTGGCCGCCTCGCCGGTGGGGTGCTGCGAGACGTACGGGGGGACGATGTTGCCAGCGGTGCGCAGTTCGAAGAGTTCACCGGGCCGGGCACCGGTGATCAGGGCGGGGACGACCCGGGAGTCCGAGCAGGTGATGAACAGGACCTGCGGAGACTGGCCCTCGGCCAGCCTGGCGAACTGCTCGGGGCGCTGTCCGTGCGCGCGGGCATGATCGATGAGGGGCTGCATTGTCAGTTCCTCCTGGCGCGCCTCTGTCGGCGCGTCGGCTTACGAGAACGTGGCAGATGCGGGTACGAGGACATGACCCCACGTCGACGCGCTCGGCGGACGTGGCGTGGTGAGGGTGGGTCGTGTGCTCGTGCCCGTGGAGCAGCTCAGCAGCGGAACACTTGAAGTGCCGCCGCGGAGTGGGCGGTTGTGGATCTTGAGAGGTGATGCGCGGTGACGCCGGCCCGCGGCGGGGCCGGGGGCGTGTCGGCGTATGCCGGCAGGACGCGGGTGGGCGGCTCGGGTGCGGAGTCCGCCGCGGTGCGGTGGCGGTCGCGGGTGCGCAGCGGCGCGGTGGGCGCCGCCGAGTGCCCGAGGTGTCCGCTCGTGACGACCTCGTCCGCCTCGTCCGCGCGCTTGGCGAGGACGCTGCCTGTGGCCTTGGGGGTGGACACGTGGGTGACGCTGTGCGTCGACGCGAAGGGCGCGGTGGGAGTGAGGAGTTGCAGGGCCAGCAGGACGGCGGAGAGGATCGTCACAGCGAACCGGACCGTCGTACCTCGCGCCATGCGCCCCTCCCTCCTGGCTGCGTCCACTCGGCACGCGGCCCCACTCGGGCCGCGTCTCCAAATACGTTAACGCGCCTAAGTTGTTTGCAGGGTTAACTTTACGTTTCGGGTAAAGAAAAGCCCAAAACGCGAGGTGGGAATGGCTTGAACTGGTCCGTGTTCCCCGGATGTTCGAATCTGCTACGCCTCTACGGACCTGCTACGCCTCGACGAGCCCCTTGGCGTCCCGTGCGAGGGCGGTCAGCCGGGAGATCGCGCGGAAGTACTTCTTGCGGTAGCCGCCGTTCAACATCTCGTCGCTGAAGAGCTTGTCGAAAGCCATCCCGGAGGCGAGGACCGGCACCTCGCGGTCGTACAGCCGGTCCGCGAGCACGACGAGCCGCAGTGCCGTCGACTGGTCCGGTATCGGCTGGACGTCGGTCAGGCACACCGCCCTGAGGTGGTCGGTCAGGGCTCCGTACCGGCTGGGGTGCACCTTCGCGAGGTGGTCGAGCAGATGCGGGAAGTCGTCGAGCGACGCGCCCGCGGTGGCGTACGCGGCCTTGGTGACCTGCTCGTCGGAGAACGGCGCGGGCGCCTCGGGCAGTCCGCGGTGGCGGTAGTCCTGGCCGTCGATGCGCAGCGGACGGAAGTGCGCCGACAGGCCCTGGATCTCGCGCAGGAAGTCGGCGGACGCGAACCGGCCCTCACCGAGCTTGCCCGGCAGTGTGTTCGAGGTGGCGGCGAGGGCCACGCCCGCGTCGACCAGCTTGCCGAGCAGCGTCGAGACGAGGACGGTGTCGCCGGGGTCGTCGAGCTCGAACTCGTCGATGCACAGGAGCCGGTGTCCGCTCAGCGTCTGCACGGTCTTCTGGAAGCCGAGCGCGCCGACCAGGTTCGTCAGCTCCACGAACGTGCCGAAGGCCTTGAGTGCGGGCTCGGCCGCGGTCGCGTGCCACAGGGAGGCCAGCAGATGGGTCTTGCCGACGCCGTACCCGCCGTCGAGGTAGACGCCGCGGGGGCCGGCGGGGGTCTGCTTCACGGCCTTGCCGAAACCGAACAGCCGCCGCTTGCCGCCGCCGCTCGCGTGGGCGCCGCCGAGACCGGCCGCGAAACCGGCGAGGACCCGCACGGCCTCGGTCTGGCTGGCCTGGGTGGGGTCCGGGATGTACGTATCGAAGCGGACCGAGTCGAAGCGCGGCGGCGGCACCATCTCGGCGACGAGCCGGTCGGCGGGGACGTGCGGCTCGCGGGCGCACAGGGACAGCGGGGCCGCGTCGGCTATCTGATCGATACCGGTTGTGGCAGTGGAGGACGACACGGTTCCCCACTCTAAGCGCCGTGCCACACTGCACGACATGCGACGCCTGTTCCCTGTGACCGAAGAAACAGCAGCCCAGGCCTCGGGAGAGGCCTCCGGGACGGATGTGACGGACCGCGAATGGGGGCTCCTGGACCTGGCGGAGGCGTACGCCTACCCCTCCACGGACGGCCCCTGGCTGCGCGCCAACATGGTCTCCACGCTCGACGGCGCGGGCCAGCACGAGGGACGCTCCCATCCCATCTCCGGCGCCGCCGACATGCGGATCTTCGGTGTGCTGCGGGCTCTCGCGGACGTCGTGGTGGTCGGTGCGGAAACGGTACGCCAGGAGGGTTACCGCCCGGCACGCGCGCGTGCGGACTTCGCGGCGCTGCGGGAGGGGGCCGGTCAGGGCCCCGCGCCGGCGATCGCGGTGGTGACCGCGAGCCTCGACCTGGACTTCTCGCTTCCGCTCTTCACCTCCCCGTTGGTGCCCACGCTCGTGCTGACGGGCGCCGCCGCGGCCCCGGACCGGGTCGCGGCCGCCGAGAAGGCGGGCGCCAGGGTGCTGGTCGCCGGGGACGGCATGGGTGTGGAGCCCGCCCGGGCCGTCGCCGCCCTCGCCGAGCAGGGCCTGACGCGGCTGCTGACCGAGGGCGGCCCGCGCCTGCTGGGCCAGCTGGTCGCGGCCGAGGTGCTCGACGAGCTCTGCCTGACCGTCTCCCCGGTGCTCACCGCGGGGGACGCGCAACGCATCGCCGGAGGGCCCGCGGTGACGGTCCCGCAGCGCTTCGAACTGACGTCCCTGCTGGAAGAGGCCGGGTTCCTGTTCAGCCGATACCGTCGGTCCTGACAAGTCAGCGGAATACTCCGTTCCGCTTTTCTTCCACTGGGCACGCTAAATCTCGCAGTCCCCGTGCGGTCACGGGGCAGGATGGTTTCCGCAGGGGCCTGGAAACGGCCCACGGAGGAGAAGGGCGCCTGTCGTGTTCACAAGCGTATTGATGATCGAGAAGGCCCTGACGTCCGCCGATGTGGAGTTCGTCACCACCTTGCACGGTGACGAGGCGGTCGGCTTCCACGTGCTGCTCCAGCCGCGCGGAGACCAGGCGGACCGGCTGCTGCGGGCCATCGACGACGTCGCGCTCGGGGAACTGGACGAGGCGGCCCACGAGAACGAGACGCCGGAGGGCGAGGCGGCGGCGGGGCAGGGCCAGCAGGCCCTCGACGTGTCGCTGAAGGCGCTGCGCGTCTCCGGGAGCGAGGCCGAGGGCCGGCTCATCGAGGACCATCCGCTGGACGCGCTCAAGGCCCTGGTCGAGGAGATCGGCGCCGACGAGGTCATCGTGCTGACCGATCCGCACTACGTCGAGGAGTTCTTCCACCGCGACTGGGCCTCCCGAGCCCGTCACAAGGTCGGCGTACCGGTGCTGAAGCTGTTCTCGCACAGCAAGGCGTGAGCCCTGTCCGGCGGATCGGGCCGCAGGGCAGCGTGCGGGTGCGGGGCGGAAGAGGGACCTCGACGCGGAGCCTCGGCAGCCGGCGGCAACGCCGCGGGTGGCGCTCCCACGCCCTTCGGGCGGCGGGGGAGGGCGTGCCGGACCCGTGCTTGCGGCTTGGCCCGTCGGACAGGCCCTGAGGCCCGGCCGCCGGGCCATGGCGTGTGCCGTGGCCATTAGGGTGGGGCGCTGAACGTTCGCCGCACCACTCCAGGGAGACGCACATGGCACCCGGCCTTCCCACCGCCATGGACCGACCGCACTTCATCGGCATCGGCGGCGCCGGAATGTCGGGTATCGCCAAGATCCTCGCCCAGCGCGGGGCCGTGGTGGCCGGCAGCGACGCGAAGGAGTCCGCCACCGCCGAGGCCCTGCGCGCGCTGGGCGCGACGGTGCACATCGGACACGCGGCCGACCACCTGGCCTCCGACGCCACCTGCGTCGTCGTCTCCTCGGCGATCCGCGCGGACAACCCGGAGCTGGCCCGCGCGGCTGAGCTGGGCATCCCGGTGGTCCACCGCTCGGACGCGCTCGCCCGCCTGATGGACGGCCTGCGCCCGATCGCGGTCGCGGGCACCCACGGCAAGACGACGACCACGTCGATGCTGGCGGTGTCCCTGTCCTCCCTCGGCCTCGCCCCTTCCTACGCCATCGGCGGCGACCTCGACGCCCCCGGCTCCAACGCCCTGCACGGCGAGGGTGACATCTTCGTCGCCGAGGCCGACGAATCGGACCGCAGCTTCCACAAGTACGCGCCCGAGGTCGCCATCGTCCTGAACGTGGAACTCGACCACCACGCCAACTACGCCTCCATGGACGAGATCTACGAGTCCTTCGAGACGTTCGCCGGAAAGATCGTGCCGGGCGGCACGCTGGTGATCTCCTCCGACCACGAGGGCGCGCGGGAACTGACCCGGCGGCTGGCCGGTTCGGTGCGGACGGTGACGTACGGCGAGGCGCAGGACGCCGACGTACGGGTCCTGTCCGTGGTGGCCCAGGGGCTGAAGAGCGAGGTGACCGTCCTGCTCGACGGCGCCGAACTGACCTTCGGGGTCTCGGTCCCCGGCCGGCACTACGCGCACAACGCGGTGGCGGCACTGGCGGCGGGCGTGGCCCTCGGCATCCCCGCCGCGGAGCTCGCCCCCGCCCTGGCCAGCTACACGGGCGTCAAGCGGCGCCTGCAGCTCAAGGGCGAGCAGGCGGGCGTCCAGGTCATCGACTCCTACGCGCACCACCCGACGGAGATGACGGCGGACCTGGACGCGATGCGCGCCGCGGCGGGCGACTCCCGCATCCTGGTCCTCTTCCAGCCGCACCTCTTCTCCCGCACGCAGGAGCTGGGCAAGGCGATGGGCCAGGCCCTGGCCCTGGCGGACGCTTCGGTGGTGCTGGACATCTACCCGGCCCGCGAGGACCCGATCCCCGGCGTCACCAGCGAGCTGATCATGGAGGCCGCCCGGGCGGCCGGAGCCGACGTGACCCCCGTCCACGACAAGGCCGAGGCCCCCGCCGTCATCGCGGGAATGGCCAAGCCCGGTGATCTCGTTCTCACCATGGGCGCGGGCGACGTCACCGACCTCGGCCCGCTGATCCTGGACCGTCTGTCGAAGTAAGGGGCTGAGGCTCATGTCGTACGACATCGAAAAGCCGGACGAGCAGTGGCGCGAGGAGCTGACGCCGGCCGAGTACGCGGTCCTGCGCAAGGCCGGCACGGAGCCCGCGTTCGTGGGTGAGTACACCGACACGAAGACCAAGGGCGTCTACTCCTGCCGCGCCTGCGGCGCCGAACTCTTCACGTCCACGGAGAAGTTCGAGTCGCACTGCGGGTGGCCGAGCTTCTTCGACCCGAAGGACTCCGACGCCGTGGAGCTGATCGACGACCGTTCGCACGGCATGGTCCGCACGGAGGTGCGGTGCGCGCGGTGCGGGTCGCACCTCGGGCACGTGTTCGAGGGCGAGGGGTATGCCACGCCTACCGACCAGCGGTACTGCATCAACAGCATCTCGCTCAGGCTGACGCCTGACGAGAACTGATCCGACAGCCGCAGGTTCGAGTCTTGGTTGGGAGGACGGCCGCTCGTCGCACGCCGTACGGCTGTCCATCCACCCCCGACTGCCGCTGACCGCAGCCGCCCAGCTGGGTCGATCGATGCATCACGGCGGTGGTCTGTCACGCCTCGGGGGCGCCGGGCTCTTCGGTCTGCTGCTCACGACGTGGCACGAGCAGCACGGTCAGTGCCGGGACGGCGGCGACTCGGGGTGGAGGCGGTGAGGGCGGGTGCTGTCCTCGGCTCGGGCGCGGCCGCTGCCGGGCCGGGCCGGGCCGGGCCGGATCGAACGGCACGGCGTTGCACATCGCCGTGTCACGCACGACGGCGTACCGCACGACCTGAGCCGGCTCGGCTGTGTCAGACGTTTGCGCAGCGGGTGGGGTCGAGACCGGGACCGTGGTGCGGCTGTGGGTCAGTCAGGTCGAGGTCGACGCGGGCGAGCGAGATGGTCTGGCAAGAAGTGAACGCGTTTACAGTGCCGGGGCACTTGCGCCGCGGCATGCCCGGCGTTAAGCGGACGGGAAGTCCCCGTCGGCCCCCCTCGGGCCGGGCTGCCGGCGGCGGCCGTGGCGCATCTCGCGAGGGCTGACGTCGAAGCGCTGGCGGAAGGCCGTACTCATGGCGCTGGCCGAGGAGAAGCCCGAGGCGTACGCCAGTTCGGTGATCGTCATGTGTTCGCAGTCGGCGCACCGGAGGCGGTCGCGGACCAGGCGCAGGCGTTCCTCGCGGATCAGCTCGCGAGGGGTGGTGCCCACGCGTTGGAGGGCCAGTTGGATCTGGCGCAGGGACCAGCCCAGGTCGCGGGCCATGGACGCGCCGGTCAGGCCGGGGTCGGCCGCGTTGTCGCGCACATGGCGGCGGACCATCGCCTCGACCTCGGTGAGATGGCCCGGGACGTCCGGCCGGTCGTCGCCGGACGCCAGCATGCACAGGAGCTCGACGACGCGGTCCGAGACGGCGTCGAACTGGGGGTCGGTCAGGTTGTCGCGTTCCTCGTGCAGGCTCTGCAGCATGGTGCTCACCACGCGCCCCAGCCCCGTCGTCAGGTCCAGCCCGGCGGCCAGCGGTGACTTCCGGTTCAGCGGACCGTCGATCTCGCGGGAGGGGATGGTGAGGATGAACGCCAGGGTGGACGCCGTCTGCGCGCACTGGAACGGGGATCCGAAGGTGACCAGGGCGCCCGCCCCCGGTGCGAGCCGCGCCACCTGGTCCTGTTGGGACAGCGTGATCTGCCCGGTGAGCGGCATCAGCAGGCGGTAGTCGTCGTCAGGGTCCTGCCGCACTTGATGGGCGGTCCGGCTGTACTCGATCGTGTCGGACCGGAACCTGACGAGCTGATAGGTGTCGCTGCGCTGGCGGACCGTCTCGCCGCGGAAGTTGTCGGTGCGCGCGTAGGCGTACCCCATGCGGGACTGATAGGACGCGATGTGTTCGCTCCAGAAGTCGGCCCGCTCGTGCGGGTCCACCTCACCCGTGGTCTGCGACTCCACGATGTAGCGTCCCGCGGGCAACGTGGCTCCTCCGCTGCGACGGGTCGGACGACTCCATCTCGGCAGCCCTGAACTTCCGTTCGTTCAGGGACTGTTACTCGCAGTCAGACTAGGGCAGCACGCGGTTTCCGTAGTAGGCCACGGGCTCATTGGCATATGCCGAAGGTAAGCGGACGGCCTCGGCCCGGCGCCCCGGCGCGCTTGCGTTTCCGAGCAACTTCCTTGCGCACACGGACAAGTACGGATGCGGAACCGTCGCTACCGTCGAGCGCTCGTCAACCATCGCCCGCTTTTGAGGACTTCATGACCGAACAGATACCGGAGGCGGTGTTCTGGTGCCTGGCCGTGGGCCTGTTCGCCGTCACCGTGCTGCTGGTGCGTCAGCACGGGATCACCGCACGGCAGCGCGGACACAACGCCGAACTGGCGGACGGCCTGCGGGCCCGGGACGAGGAACTGCGCCACCTCGTCTCCGTCCGGCTGCCGGCCCTGGAGGACGCGACCCCACAACTCGCGACGGCCGCCGGTCTGCTGGACACACGGCTCGCCGACACGGACTTCGCCAAGTGCCTCGACAGTGTCCTGGAGCGATTCGCCGGGGCCGTCGAGCACGCCCAGTCCCGGTCCGACCAGTCCGCGAAGGCCGCATTGAAGGCGTCGATGCGCTCCATCCAGGCCCTGGCCAACGAACAGCAGGTGGCCATCGCGGAGATGCAGGACCGGCACGACCACCCGGACGTGCTGCGCGACCTGCTCGAAGTCGACCACACCAACGCCCAGTTCGGCCGCCGCGCGCAGGCCATCGCCGTGCTCTGCGGTTCCTGGCCGGGGCGCCAGCGTTCCGTCGCCGCGCTCATCGAGGTCGTACGCGGCGCCACCTCCCGCATCCGCGACTACCGGCGCATCCGTATCCACGGCGAGGTCGACATCGCCGTGGAGAGCCGGGCCGTGGAACCGGTCGTGCTCGCGGTCGCCGAACTGCTCGACAACGCGGCACGCCACTCGCAGCCCAACACGACCGTCGAGGTCACCATCCAAGCGGTGCACAACGGCGCCTGCGTGGTGATCGACGACGCCGGCGTCGGCATGGACGGGCAGGCGGCCGAGCACGCCGCCGGGCTCCTGTCCGGAGGGCGCACCGTGGACGTCACCCGGCTCGGCGACCCGCCCCGCTTCGGCTTCGCAGTCATGGGGGTGCTCGCCGAGCGCTACGGCTTCAACGTCTCCGTCGGCACGGTCTCGCCGTACGGCGGTGTGCGCGCCGTGGTCTTCCTGCCGACCTCCCTGCTCACGCACCCGGAAGCCCTCCAGGAGCGTCCGCCCGTGGCCGAACCGCCCGCGCGTGTCCCCGAAGCCGTCCCCGGGCGCGCCTTGGCGCCGGATCCCGTATCGCCTACGGCGTCCGTCGCCGCACCGGCCCCGGCCGTTCGCCCCGATCCCGAACCCGACGACGGCCACAGGGAGCCGACCACGCCCGGAGGACTGCCCCAACGACGACGCCGCGCCCTGCGGGACACGGCCGCGCAGACCCCGGCCCCGCCCGCCGAGGAGGTCGGCGGCCGCTCGGCCGAGGAGAACGCCCGGCGCATGGGGGCGTTCGCGCGCGGCACCCGCTTCGGCCGGGCCGCCCAGGACACCTCGCAGGACGACGACAGCCGGCACACCTCGCACGAAGACGAAGGGAACAGCCAAGAATGACCGGGCCCACCAACAACGAGTTGGGCTGGATGCTGGACGAGGTGCTGAAGGTTCCTGAGGCGCGCCACGCGATCCTGCTCTCCGCCGACGGCATGCTCCGCGCCCACTCCAAGGACATCGGCCGGGACGACGCCGAACGGCTGGCCGCGGGCCTGTCCGGCGTCCAGTCGATCAGCCGCAGCACGGCCGAGTTCTGCGGCACCCCGAACACCCCGTGGCGGCAGACCCTGATCGAGTTCGCGCACGGCTACGTGTTCCTCGTCGCCGCCGGCGAAGGTGCCTACCTGGCCGTCTCCACCAGCGAGGAAGTGGACATGGAGGCCGTGACGTACCGCATGCACAAACTCGTCGACCGGCTCGGCAAGGAGCTGACCAGTCCGGCCCGGCAGGACACCGGCAGCCCGGCATGACGGCCCGGCGCCGTCCCGCGGACCGGCTGGTGCGGTCGTACGTCGTCACGGACGGCCGCGCCCACCCCTCCCGCAACACCCTGGACCTGGTCACGCTGCTGATCGCCGCCGACGATCTGCCGCTGGCCGGACTCAACCCGGAAAAACGCAGGCTCATGGAGCTGTGCCGGCCCGGAGCCCTGTCCGTCGCCGAGGTGGCCGGCCATCTCGCGCTGCCGGTCAGCGTCACCAAGGTGCTGATCGCCGACCTCATGGACAGCGGCCACATCGTCACCCGCGCACCGGTACCGGCCGCCCGGCCGACCGACGCCCGAATACTTCAGGAGGTGCTCGATGGGCTCCGCGCCCGCCTCTGAATCCGCCGGATCCACCGCGGAACCGGCCTCGGCCGACGTCTATCTGCGGCCCACCGTGCAGACCGCGGTCAAGCTGCTGGTCGTGGGCCACTTCGCGGTCGGCAAGACGACATTCGTCGGCGCGCTCTCCGAGATCCGGCCGCTGCGCACCGAGGAGGTCATGACCGAGGCAGGCGCCCTCGTCGACGACCTGGCCGGCATGAAGGACAAGACCACCACCACCGTCGCCCTCGACTTCGGCCGCCTCACCCTCAACGACCGCCTGGTGCTGTATCTGTTCGGCACGCCCGGCCAGCAGCGCTTCACCCAGCTGTGGCAGGACATGACGCGCGGCGCGCTCGGCGCCCTCGTCCTCGCCGACACCCGGCGCCTGGGCCAGTCCTTCGAGGTGATGGGCGTACTGGAGGAGCTCGGACTGCCCTACGCCGTCGCCCTCAACCAGTTCGACGGCGCGCCCGAGTACGGCACCGACGAGGTGCGCGCGGCCCTCGACCTGCTTCCCGAAACCCCCCTCGTCCACTGCGACGCCCGCGACCGGGCCTCCTCGACGCGGGCCCTGATCTCCCTCGTCGAGTACCTGCTGACCCGCACTCCCACCGGCCAACTGGAGCACGCGTGACCGCCGTACCACCACCGGGCTGCCCGGCCCACGAGTCCCTGTACGACCCCGAGTTCGCCGCCGACCCGGCGTCCTTCTACCGGCGGCTGCGCGCCGTCGGCCCGATCGCTCCGGTCGAACTGGCGCCCGGCGTACGGGCGTCGCTGGTTCTCGGATACGACGCCGCCCTGCACGTACTGCGCAGCCCCGAGACCTTCTCCAAGGACCCCCGCCGCTGGACGGACCTCGCGGACGGCACCGTCCCCCCGGACAGCCCGGTCGTCCCGATGATGATGTACCGGCCGAACGCCCTGTTCACCGACGGCGAGGAGCACCGGCGGCTGCGCGGCGTCATCACGGACAGCCTGGACCGGGTGGATCCGAACACGCTGCGCGGCTACATCGAGGCGAGCGCCGACACGCTCATCGACCGCATAGCGCCGCGGGGCGGGGCCGACCTGCTCGGCGAGTACGCCCAGGTCCTGCCGCTTTTGGTGTTCAACCGCCTCTTCGGCTGCCCGGCCGACTACGGTGAGCGGCTGGTCGAGGGGATGTCCGGGATCTTCGACGGCGTGGACGCCGAGAAGGCGAACGAGCTGCTCGCCACGACCCTGCTGGACCTTGTCGCGCTGAAGCGTGCCAGGCCCGGCCAGGACGTGACCTCCTGGATGCTGGCCCACCCCGCCGCTCTCACCGACGAGGAGATGGTCCACAGTCTCGTCGTGCTCATGGGCGCGGGCACCGAGCCCCAGCAGAACCTGATCGCCAACGGGCTGCGGCTGCTGCTGTCCGACGACCGTTTCGCGGGCACCTTGTCGGGCGGCAGCCTGCCCGTGGAGGACGCCCTCGACGAGGTGCTGTGGACCGACCCGCCCATGGCCAACTACGCCGTGCACTACCCGGTCCACGACGTCGTGTACGAAGGGGTGACCCTGCGGGCGGGCCATCCACTGGTGGTCAGTCTCGCCGCGGCGAACACCGACCCCGCCCTGACGACGGATCAGCGGGCGGGCAACCGGGCCCACTTGGCGTGGAGCGCGGGCCCGCACAGCTGCCCGGCGCAGAGTCCGGCCCGGCTGATCGCGGCGGTGGCGGTGGAGAAGCTACTCGACCGCCTTCCCGACATCGAACTGGCCGTGCCGGTGGGTGAGTTGCAGTGGCGGCCGGGTCCCTTCCACCGGGCGCTGGCCGCGCTGCCCGTGACCTTCCCGACCGCGCAGCGCGAGCGGGTCGCCGCGGTGGCGCTGCCCGCCGCGGTCGCGGTACCCGCACCGGAGCCGGTGCGAGTACCGGATCCGGCGCCGGTGCCTGAGCGTGCGCCACGCGGGTGGGCCGCGAAGCTGCGGTCCTGGTGGCGCGGGGAGTGATGAGCCTGGGGCGCGGGTGATCAGGCCAGCCGCACCGGAAGGGTGCGGTGGCCGTTCGAGATGAAGGAGTCGACCGGCTCCAACTCGCCCTGTTCCGCGGCGAGTCGGAGCCCGGGGAGACGCTCGAAGAGCGCCGGAAGCGCGATCCGGGCCTCCAGCCGCCCCAGCGGGGCACCGAGGCAGTGGTGCACGCCGTACCCGAAGGCGAGGTGCTCCTTGTTCGCGCGGGTGACGTCGAACCGGTCGGCATCCGCGCCGTACGTCTCGAGGTGGCGCCCGGCGGCGGCGTACGCGGCGAGGATCGCCTCGCCCTTGCCGATCACCACGCCCTCCGGGCCGCCGAACTCGGCGACGGCAAGGTCCTCCACGGCGTACCGCAACGGCAGGGACGCGACCGGCGCCTCCACGCGCAGCGCCTCCTCGATCACGTCGTCCCAGCCGGCGCGGCCCGAGCGCACCTGGGCGAGCTGGTCCGGGTGGGTGAGCAGGAGATGGATGGCGTTGTCGATGAGGTTGACCGTGGTCTCGTGCCCGGCGCTGACCATGAGTACGAGGGTGTCGAGCAACTCCTGCTCGCTGAGCCGGGTGTCGTCCTCGTCGTCGCGCGCCGCGATGAGGGCCGACGTCAGGTCGTCACCCGGTGACTTCCGCTTCAGGGCCACGAGTTCGCCCATGGCCGCGTAGAAACGGGTGTAGATGTCGGTGACTTCCTCCGGGGTGGCGGAGGTGTGGAAGATGCCGTCCACGACGGCCCGCAGTTCCGCGCCCTGCTCCTCGGGCAGCCCGAACAGCTCGCTGATCACCTGGATCGGCAGCGGATAGCAGAACTGCTCCCGCAGGTCCACCGGTTGGCCGCTCCGCCCGGCCTCCTCGACCCGGTCCAGCAGCGACTCGGTGATCTCCTCGATACGGGGCTGCAGCGCCGCCGTGCGACGGGCGGTGAACGCCTTGGAGACCAGGGTGCGCAGCCGCTTGTGGTCGCCGCCGTACGCGGTGAACATGTTCTGCACCGCGACCCAGGTGAACAGTGGCCACTCCGGGGAGATCTCGCCGTTGATCCACTTCGGCCAGTGCTGTCGCGGGTCCTTGGACACCCGTGGGTCGGTGAGCAGGCGCTTGAGCAGGTCGGGGCTGCTGACGGCCCATGCCTCGACACCGCCGGGGAGTTCGACCAGGGTCACCGGTCCCCGTGCGCGGATCCGGGCGGCCTCGCCGTGGATGTCACGGCCGGTCGCGTCGATGACTAAGGGCTGGGGATCTCCCATGGCGGCCTCCGGGGCGCTCGGACGTCAGTACGACCGATCAAGCTACTGCGCGGCGCCGCGCCCTCACGAGACCGCACCGTATGCGCTGCGTATGGGCACAACTTCCCTGCGCGTGGCCGCAAGTCGACACATCGCCACCGTCCTAGGGTCGGGATGTCGTATCGGAGAGCTGGTGAGAGCGCGATGTCAGTCAGCAGAGCCCGGCGGTGGACGCAGCCGAGCACTCACCAGGTGCGGCTGATGGCCGCCGGTGAGTGGTGGGACGCCGTACGCGTGCCGCTCACCCTCGGGAGCGCGACGCTGAGGGATCTGGGCGACGCGACAGGAGCCGTGATCAAGGACGGCTACGGCGACCTCCTCTACTGGCTGATCCGCCCGGGCTCCGCCGCCGACTGGCGCCTCGCGCAGGTCAGCGTCCTGGGCCCGGGCTGCCATGTGGCGGTCCCCCCGCTGCACCGCGTCACCGGCCCTGGGCTGTACTGGCATGTGTCCCCGTCGCGCGACCGCGAGTGGACGAGCGCGTCCCTCCTGCACTCCGCGCTGCGCACCGCAGGCTCCCCCGAGATGCGCCCCACCCCGTGAGCACCCGCCCCGACCGATCCTGAGCCCGGCCGGGGCGGGCCCCTCGCGCGGTGTGCCGATCACCCGCCCGGACTGGCGCAGATGTCCTCGGGCGGCCGGAACGACCGGTCGTCGGCCGGATCCTCGGTCACCTGGGTGCGTACGGTGTCCAACTGCTGGAGCAGCGGGGTGAGACGGCGGTCCGTGGGGTCCCGGAAGAACTCCAGGACTGCGCGGTGGAAGGCGTCCCGGAGTTCGGGTGGCATCACGTCCGAGGCGTCGAAGCAGAGCGTGCGGGCGCGTGAGTTGAGCAGGGTGTCGATCTCCCGCTCCGCCGGGCTCGCGGGGGCCATCGGCGTGAGGCCCGTCGTGTTCGGGAACAGCGGGCGCACATCCGGGTCCGCCTGTGCCCGCCAGCGCTCCCGGCCGGCCGGGCTGGAGAGCCGCTCCACCAGTTCCTGGGCCGCCGGGTCGTCGCTGAAGACGGCGGCCATGTCACCGGCGACCTCGAACGCGTCGCGGTTCTCGGCCGGCCCGCCCAGGAACCCGGCCGACGGCTCCACCCGGACGTCGTCGCCCGCGTACACGTACCGGATGAAGGCGCTCTGGTGCTCGTGGGTGCAGCCGAACCCGGGGGAGTCCAGCAGACCCCGCGGCCCGGCGGGCCCGGACGTGCCCTCGTACGACGTGCTGAGGGACCGCTCGATCGACGTCGCCGAGCGCCCGCCGAGCAGCCGCGCCCAGGTCGTCCAGGCCCGCCGGACGGCCGGGTCGCGCCAACTGAGCCTGCTGGTCGCCCAGTTCGTGTAGATCGCCGGGCCTGCCTGATGGAGCAGGATGTCCTCGATCCAGTCGGTGCCGGGCCAGCCGGAGGTGGCCTGGGAGGCGAGTCCCACACACCACTTCGGGTCGCTGTCCGACGTTCCCCGCTTGCTCCACACCAGGCTCTTCAGGTCGACCTTCAGCGGCACCCAGTAGGTCCGGCGCCTGCCGTCCACCAGCAGTGTCGGCGCCCACGGCGGGTACGCCCGCTCGGCGGTCTCCTCCGCGAGGGGCGTCAAACGGTCCCGGCGGGCGTACTCCGTGAGTTCCCCGATGCTGTTGAGGATCGCCACGTCCGGCGGGTCGCCGGCCTCCAGCTGTGAGACGAGCGTCTCACGGAGCGAGCGGGTGCCCTCGTACGTGTAAGTCCTGCCGCTCCCGTCGTCCAGCCGTTCCAGGGCGGCTTCGAATGCCTGGCCCTCCGCCCCGGTCCACGGGCCCAGGACGACAAGGGGGGCGGGCGTGTCCGTCGCGCAACCGGGCACGAGGGCGAGCAGACAGGCCGCGACGACCAGGGCGCGCACGACACGGCTCATGAGACGGCTCCCGTGCGGGTCACCGCGAGGTACTCGCGGCGGTAGGTGTGCAGCGCGGCGCCGATGATCCCTGCGGCGACCAGGCCCGTGGGGAACACGAAGGGCGCGGCCCCGTCCAGGAAGGCGAGCCGCCCTTCGGCGAGACCGACGTCGAGGCGGTCCGCCAGTACCTCGATGGCCCGCGGGTCCGGGCCGTCGAAGGGGCGTTCCTCGGTGATCGTCTCGGTCTCGGGCGAGGTCCGCTCGGCGAGCGCGTACGCCACCGGGACGGCCGCGGCCTGGGCGTGCTGGGCGAGCAGTGCGTCGACCGTCAGGAGCGGTACGGCGAGCAGCGGCAGTGCGGCGGCCACCAGCGGAACGCTGAGCCGGATCCGGAAGCGGTGGTGCAGGAAGGACACGGTCCGCCAGAGCCCGGCGGCCAGCAGCAGAAAGGCGATTGCCGAGACGACGGCGGCGGCGAGCGCACCCGCGCCCCAGCCGGCCCGGTCCGCGAGCCGCTCGCGCAGCCGCCGCTCCAGGCCCGACACCCGGTCCACGATCGAGGTCGCACCCGCGTCGGTCGTGGGCGGACAGGGAGGGTAGCGGTCACTCTTGTCCGCGGCCGCGACCGGCGCCGAACAGAGCATGCTGCGCGCGTACGTCAGCTCGGCGGCCCGCAGGACCGGATCGGCCGCGTCCCCCTGGGCCCGGCCGATCCAGCCCGTGTAGTCCACGACCAGCGCGGACACGACCCGCAGTTCCTGCTCCTCCGCCACGGTCAGCGCCCCGCTGCGGGTGACCGCGTTCAGGCTCTGGGTCGCCCGCGCCACCCGCGTCCGGTACCGCTCGCTGAGCCCGCTGAGCTCCGCCGCCCGGCCCTCGGCGAGGTTCTGCTCCGCCTCGCCCTGCGCGATGAACAGCGACGCCTTGGTGTGGGCGAGACCGACGAGCGCGGGCGTCAGCCGGTCGCGCACATACGCCGAGTCGCCCCGCACGTCCGCGTCGGCCCAGCCGAACGCCCCGAAGGCCACGACGGCGAGCAGCGGCAGCGCGACGAGCCGGTCCCGCAGATACCCGCGGTTGCGCCGGCCCGCCGCCGACGGCCACGCGTAGCGCCGGAGGCGGCGGGCGAGTTCGGCGGCCACGGCGCCGACGGCCCGGGCCCCGCGCAGAAGGCGCACGGGCCGTCGGGTGACGGCACCCGCGCCCCTCGGCCTGCCGGCGCGGTTCACCCGCGGGCCGTCCGGGTGTTGCCCCCCGACGACGCCGGACGGGCGATCGTGCGGAGCCAGTCGGCGACGCGCCTTCCGAACCAGGGGCTGTCCCTGTGGTGTCGGAAGGCGAGCGGACGGACCTCGTAGGCGCGGTCCAGAAGGGTCTCGGCGACGGCCGCGTCCGCGGGGGCGGCGGACCGGGCGGCCTGGTGGGCGAGGGAGAGATAGAGGCGGGAGAGGTCCTTGCGGAGGCCGGGTTCGTCGGACGGCAGCGCGAGCCGTACGTCGGCGCCCGCGGCCAGCGCGGCAAGGCCCGGCGCGTCGAGAGCACCTCGCGTGAGCGCGCCCCGCACGGCCTCCCACACCTCCGTCGTCATCCGCACCCTGGCCTGCTCGTCGGTGAGCCCGTGCGCGTGGAACAGCCGGGCCAGCCGCTCCAGCACCTCGCGGAGCCGCTCGGTCACCTCCTCCGGCTGCGTGGCGGTGCGCACGTGCTCGACCCCGATGCGCACGGCGGCCGTCCGCGCGGCGGTCCGGTGCCGCGAGTGCTGCGGGACCGCGTCGAGCGCCCGTACCGCCTCGTCCAGTGCCCGTTCGCCGCCCAGCGCGAGGTGGGCCCGCGCCGCACCGAACGCGGCGCTGCCCAGCGACGGGTTGCGCAGCCGCACCGCCTCGTGGAACGTCAGCGCCTCCTGCCACCGGCCCAGCCGCTCGGCGCAGTACCCGAGCGCGAGCTTCGGCGCGTACTCGCCCGGGATCGCCGCGAACACCTCGTCGAAGTGTCCCCGTGCCAGCGCCACTTGATCCCGGCCGAGCGCGAGCAGCCCGCGGTGCCAGTCGAGCCGCCAGTCGTACGGGGCGCGCCGCGGCCCGATCAGTGCCTCGGCGGACCGCAGTTCCCGTTCGGCCGCCCCGGTCCCGCCGCCGCGCACCCTCAACCGCAGGCGGCAGCGCAGCAGATGGACCTCGGGCGAGTCCCGCCAGTCCCCGGTGTGCTGGAGCAGTGCCTCCGGGGCGGCGTCGGCCAGCCTGCTCAACTGCGCGTGGTGGTCGTCGTACGGATCGGGCCGCGGGACGGGCAGCCGCTGGGCGACGTCTGCGGGTGAGGGAGGCGCGTACACCGTGGGGGCGTCCGGCGCGGCCCAGCGGGCCAGGGGCGGCGCGGATCCGAGTGCGCCGTCGAGGGCGTACGACGACTGGAGGAAGAGCGGTGACGGTTCGAAGGTCTCCGTTCCGGTCCGCAGTGAGCGCAACTCGCGGAAGACGCCCCGCAGTTGCTCCTCCATTTCGCGGGCGGAGGCGAACCGCTCGGCCCGCTTGTCCCGGGTCGCCCGGTGCAGCACGCGTGCCAGGGAGAGGAGGCCGAGCCCGCGGGGAGGCGGAGCCGTCATCCGGTCGGCCTCCGGGAAGGCGCCCGGGGTGTCCAGCCGCCCGAGCACGTCCAGGCAGCCCAGCTCCCCGAGATCCTCCGGCGACCGGCCGAGGCCGCTCAGCCGGCGCAGGGTTTCGCCGAGGCTGAACAGGTCGTCCTGGCCAGTGGATTCGCCGTTCGGGCCCACGGTCGGGGCGCAGAAGCCCTCGGTGGTGTGGCCGGGCAGGTTCGCCGGGCGCACACTCCCCACGTCGATGATCTTCGTCGTGGTCCCGTCGTGCATGACGTTGTCGGGTTTCAGGTCGCCGTAGACCTTGCCGGGCCGGTGGGTGTGCAGATAGCCGAGCGCGGACAGGACCCGCACTCCGTAGGCGAGTACGAACTCGTGGAAGCGGCCGCCGCCGAACTCGTCCGGGTTCACCTGGGCCCGCGCCCGCACCTCCTCCAGGGTGAGCCCGTCGACGTACTGCAGGACGAGGAAGTCCCCGACCTCGGGATGGTGCCCGTAGTTGAAGACGCGGATGATGTCGTCGTGGCCCAGGTCGACCAGGGCGCGCCGCTCCCGGGCCAGGGCGCCCGCCGCGGCCGCGGCCTGCTGGGGGTGCAGGATCTTGACGGCGACCTCGCGGTTGTCGACCTTGGTGTCGAGCGCGAGGTGGACCTCGCCCATTCCGCCGTAGCCGAGCGGCCGGATCAACCGGTACTGCCCGGCGAGGAGTTCCCCCTCCGGCAGGGGCAGCGCGTCCGGGTCACCGCCGAGCGCCGCGGCGCGCTCCAGCAGGGTGATCGTGGGCAGCAGGACCGGATCGGGGCTCTCCTCGGGCAGTTCGACCTGTGCGGCCCGCAGGAAGACGGGCGGCTGCCCGGCGACGACGAGCGGACCGAACGACCCACCGGAGTCCGGGAGTTCACCGGATCCGCCCATGTCCGAAGCCCCCTCCATGCGACCTCAGGATAGACGCGCGGGCCAGGAATGACCCCCGTGTCGCATGGGGAGGTGATGTGCCCGAGGAGACGGGGTCCGGTCCTATGGTGGGGGCCGGGGGTACGGGGGAGCAGTCGTCCGGCCTAGGAGATCAGCATGATGGACAGCCCGACCAGCGTCGTCGAAGCGGCGTTTCGCCACTACAGGTCGCAGGACCGCGATGCGGCGCTCCCGCTCTACGCCGCCGACTTCACGTTCACCAGCCCACGGGACGACCACATCGACAAGGCCGCGTTCTTCGAGCGGTGCTTCCCGACGGCGGACCGCTTCAAGGAGCAGCGGTTGCTGCACGTCACCCCCGTGGACCGGGAACTCGTCCTCGTCCACTACGAGTACGAGCTCATGACGGGCGGCCGCTACCGCAACGTCGAGGCGATCACGGTCCGGGACGGACTCATCCGCGAGGTGCAGGTCTTCTTCGGCGGCGCCGTGTGAGCCGACCGGCCCCGATGACCTGATACCGACGCCCGCCGGACCACCCGGCGGGCGTTGATCAGTTCGGTGAAAAGCCGCCGCGAGTTTGGTAGAAAGCCCTTCCATCGCTCGCTCGACTTGCCAGTCTCGGTCCCGCACCCGGATGTCATGTCCGGAACGAGCGGACCGTCGACTGGAGCCCCCCATGCCCCGAGCAGTCAGCAGCAGAAGGACCTTCCGCCTCGCGAGGGCCGCCGCCGTCGCCGGCAGCGTCACCGCCCTGACCGTCGCCCTGTCGGGCAGCGCCTCCGCGGGCGTCCTGCAGAACCTGCCCGAGAACGCGACCGCGTTCCAGAAGAACTTCGAGCCCGTGTACGACTACGACTCGGACAGCTGCTATCAGGCCGCCGCGATCGACCCGAGCGGCAACCTCAACGGCGGCCTCAAGCCGACCGGTTCGGTCACCGGCGAGTGCCGCAGCGGCCACCTGGGCAAGGCCAACACCTACTCGCGGGCCAAGTGCAACAACGGCTGGTGCGGGATCGTCTACGCCAGCTACTTCGAGAAGGACGAGGCCTCGCCCGGCATCGGCCACCGGCACGACTGGGAGTGCATGGTCGTCTGGGTCAAGCAGGGCGCCGACACCCCGTCCTACCTGTCGGCCTCCGCACACGGCGGCTTCAGCACCCACCCGATCGCCGACGTCCCGATGAGCGGGCAGCGTGTCGAGGCCGTCTACCACAAGGACGGTGCGAGCACCCACGCCTTCCGGTTCGCCAAGTGGGGCGAGACCCCGGAGAACGACACCGGCGCCTGGCACCAGGAGAACCTGCTCACCTGGGACAACATGGCGTCCAACCTGCGGAACATCCTCAACGCGTCCGACTGGGGCAGCGCCAACTTCCCGCTCCAGGACTCGAAGTTCGCCGACCACCTGAACAAGGCCAAGCCGGGCGACATCACGTTCGACCCGTACGCCTGACGGACGAGTCGGGCCGGGAGTCGATCGCCCTCGCGAAAGAGGGCCTGCCGGTCGACTCCCGGCTTGCCGCTCAAGCTCTCCGCGGCGCGCCGCCCGATTCCCGCCCGCCACCCCAACTCACGCTGCCCACAGACCCGCAGGGGATCTTGACGCCGATGATGTTACCGGTAACATCATCGGCGTCCGGGGATCAGCCCGGGAGTCAGTCCGGGAATCACCGTCCCCTTCTCCTCACCTGGAGACCGCGTGACCGATCAACCGACCGCACAGCGGGTCACGGCGGAGCGCGGCGCGCCGGACGCACCGGTGTTCAGCCCGGCCGCGGTGGTCGCGTCCTGCGTGGGCTTCGTGCTCATCGGCGCGCTCCAGGCGCTCTACGGCCCCGCGATCCCCGCCCTGCGCGAGAAGTTCGGGCTCTCCCCGTCGGCCGCGGGGCTCGGGCTGAGTGCCCACTTCGTCGGGGGTGTGGCCGGTGTGCTGCTCTTCGACCGGCTCTACGGGCGTCTCGGCAACCGGCAGATCCTCGGGGCCTCCTACCTGCTCATGGCCGTCGGCGCGGCGGGCTTCGCGCTCGCGCCCGGCTGGCCCGCCGCTCTGGCGTCGGCGCTGCTCGCGGGGCTCGGTTTCGGCGGGATCGACTACGGCCTCAACCAGCTGTTCGCCGTCGGTTTCGGGCGCCGGTCGGCCGCGATGCTGAACATCCTCAACGCGCACTTCGGCGTCGGCGCGATCCTCGGTCCCGCCCTGATCGCGGCGGTGGGCGCCGAGCACTACCCGGCCCTCTTCCTCGGCTTCGCGCTCGTCGACCTGCCGTTGCTGCTGTGCCTGAAGGGCGTACGGGACAAGGCGCCGCAGCCGGCCGACGCGGCGCCCGAGGGCGGCGGGCCGGCGCTCGGCCGCAGCCTCGGCTCGGTGCTCGGCGTGTTCGTCGCCCTCTACGTCCTGCACGTGGGCATCGAGGCGGGCGTCGGCGGCTGGGAGCCCACGCACCTGGAGACGGTCGGCTACGGCGCGGGTGTCGCCGCCACCGCCACCTCCGTCTACTGGCTGATGATGACCGTCGGCCGCTTCCTGGTCGCCCCGGTCGCGCTGCGCTTCTCCGCCCCGGCCATCATCACCGTCTCGTGCGCGGGCATGACGGTCTGCTGGCCGCGGTGCCGGGCCTCGCGCCGTACGCGTACGCCGGTGTCGGTCTGTTCATCGCGCCGATCTTCCCGACCGGGCTGCCCTGGCTGCACCGGGCCGCCCCACGGGCCCGCCGGGCGGGCGCGGTCGTCATCGCCGCGTCCATGGTCGGCGGCGTCGCGGCGGGACCGGCGCTCGGCAAGGCCATCGAGTGGTCCGGTGTCCGAACGGTCCCGCTCCTGCTGTGCGCCCTGTCGGCGCTGTGCCTGACAGCCACCCTCTGGCTCGTCCGCGCCACCCGGCCCGACTGAAACACACCTCCGTACGGCCCCGTTGAAGAACGCCCGCGTACGCCCCAGCGAAGGGAAGACTCCGCATGTCGGCCCGGTCCCCGCACCGCCTGAAACTGCCCGCGCCCGCCGCACCCCCGCTGACCGGGCACCTCCCCTTCGCCGACGCCCCCGGTGTGCCCGATCCGATCGCGGTGACCAGCCGTTGGCTCATGCGCGGCGGCCGCCCCTGGTTCCCGGTCTCGGGGGAGTTCCACTACTCCCGCTACCCGGCCCGGGACTGGGAGGAGGAGCTGCTGAAGATGAAGGCGGGCGGGGTGACGGCCGTGGCGAGCTACGTCATCTGGATCCACCACGAGGAGGTGGAGGGACAGGTCCGCTTCGACGGCGACCGCGACCTGCGGCGCTTCGCCGAACTCTGCGCCCGCCACGGCCTCGACTTCATCCCCCGCATCGGCCCCTGGTCCCACGCCGAGGTACGGGGCGGCGGCCTGCCCGACTGGCTGCTCGCCCGCGCCTGCACGCCCCGCACCGACGATCCCGCCTATCTGGAGCCCGTACGCCGCTGGTTCGGGGCCGTCGCCGAGCAGCTGAGCGGTCTCGACCGGGCCCACGGC
The DNA here is from genome assembly GCF_052543295.1 of Streptomyces sp. SAS_270. Classification (NCBI taxonomy): domain Bacteria; kingdom Bacillati; phylum Actinomycetota; class Actinomycetes; order Kitasatosporales; family Streptomycetaceae; genus Streptomyces; species Streptomyces sp. SAS_270. Next base: position 8,741 of record NZ_JBMNDS010000104.1, on the reverse strand, counting down.
GGCCCGATCGTCGCCATCCAGATCGAGAACGAGCTGTACGACCAGCCCGGCCATCTCCTCACCCTGAAGCGGATGGCGCAGGAAGCCGGACTGAGCGCGCCACTGTGGACGTCGACGGCCTGGGGCGGGGTCCAACTCCCGCCCGACGAACTGCTTCCGCTGTACGGCGGCTACACCGAGGCGTTCTGGACGGAGGCCGCCGGCGGCTGGCCCGACACCTGCCGCAAACACTTCTTCTTCACCCACCAGCGCGACGACGAGGGCATCGGCGCCGATCTGCGCCCGACCTCCGTACGCGGGGGCGAACCGGATGCCTTCGCCGACCGACTTCCCTGGGCCACCTGCGAGTTGGGCGGCGGTATGGCCGTGGCCTACCACCGACGCCCCCGCGTCGAGCCCGACGACGTGGGCGCGCTCGGCCTCACCAAGATCGGCTGCGGCTCGGTGTGGCAGGGGTTCTACATGTTCCACGGCGGCACCAACCCCGCCGGTGCACTCGGCACGCTCCAGGAGTCCCACGCCACCGGCTACCCGAACGACCTGCCTGTTCTGACCTACGACTTCCAGGCGCCGCTCGGCGAGTACGGTCAATACCGGGCCTCGTATCACCAACTGCGCCTGCAGCATCTTTTGTTGGCCGACTTCGGACACCTTCTCGCGCCCATGGCATCGGTGCTTCCCGAGCGGCAGCCCGTGGGGCAGCGGGACCGCGACACCCTGCGCTGGGCCGTCCGCGCCGACGGCACATCCGGCTTCCTCTTCGTCAACAACCACCAGCCGCACGAGCAGTTGCCCGCCCACCCGGACACGTCGTTCACGGTGGAGTTCCCGGGCGCCGCCGCCCTGACCCTGCCCAGCACGCCCGTCACCGTCCCCGAAGGGGCCTATTTCTGCTGGCCGTTGCGGCTCGACATCGCCGGGCTGCGGCTCGACTGGGCCACCGCGCAGCCCGTGTGCACGGTCGACGACCACGGGCGTACCGTCCTCGTCCTCGCCGCCACCGACGGCATCGACCCCGAACTCGCCCTGGACGCCCGCACGGTGACCTCCGTCGAAGCACCCTCAGGTGAGCCCGCCCTCCTCGGGGACCAGATCCTCGTCACCGGGCTGCGCCCCGGCACCGACGCCCTCGTGGAGGTGCTGACGGCCGACGGCGGACGGGTCGGCCTGCTCGTCCTGGACGCGGCCACGGCGCGCACCGTCTACCGGGGCGTCGCCTGGGGCGCCGAACGGCTGGTGCTCAGCGGCGACGGCGTCGTCTTCGACCATGACGAGGTCCGGCTGCACAGCCTCTCCGAGCAGCCCTCGTTCGCGGTGTTCCCGGCTCCGGAGCGGGCGCCGGTGGTGGCGGGCACGCCCGTGCGGGAGACCGCGGACGGCGTACTGACCCGTTGTACCGTGCCCGCCGACCCCGGAGGCGGGGCCGGCGACCCGGGCGTCCGCCTGGTGCGAGCGGCGGGTCCGGCACCCGAGACCGCGACGGGCGTACAGGACCGGGCGAGCGTGCCCGCCGACAAGTACTTCGACACCGTGGCCGCGGAGTACCGCATCGACCTCGGCGACATCATCGGCGCACCACCGCAAGGCCCTGCGGACGACCACCGGGACGGGGCGTCGGAGCGGCGGACGCTGCTGCGCGTCCACTGGACCGGCGACGTGGCACGCGCGTACGTGGGCGACACCCTCGTCGCCGACCAGTTCTACTCCGGGCGCCCCTGGGACATCGGCCTCGACCGGCTGCCCGCCGAGGCGCTGCGTGCCCACGGGCTGCGGCTGCGGATTCTGCCGCTGCACGCGGACGCCCCGGTGTACGTACCCGAGGAGGCGGCCGGCGCGGCGGGCACGGCCGCGGTCGGGCACGCGGAGTGGGTCACCACCCGTCGCTGGGCGGTCCGGGAAGGCTGAAGGGGCCCACAGGGTCCACGGAATGAACCGGGACCGCCCGGCCTATCCTGTGGACCGGACCGCAGGGACGAAGCGGCGGCCGCGGCAGCGGTGGTGAGGAAGCAGGCGTCATGACCCGAAGTGCCACCGGCGGCCCCGCTCCCATGGGGCGCAGCAGACGCAACTTCGCGGGCGCACGCCCCGTCATGGACGACGTGGCGCGACTGGCCGGCGTCTCCAAGCAGACCGTCTCCCGGGTGCTCAACGACCACCCGGCCGTCCGCCCCGAGACCCGCGAGACCGTACGGGAGGCCATGCGCTCGCTCGGCTACCGTCCCAGCCGCAGCGCGCGTTCGCTGGCCAGCGGGCGGACCCGGATGCTCGGCGTGATCTCCTTCGACGCGGCGCGCTACGGGCCCGCCTCCATCCTGACCGCGATCAACACCGCGGCCCAGCAGGCCGGTTACCTGGTCAGCTCCATTGCCCTCGACTCGGCGGACCGGAACACGGTGGTGGACGCCGTGCACCGGCTGTCGGGCGAGGGCGCGGACGGGGTCATCGCCATCGCCCCGCAGCGCCGGGTCGGGCGCGCGCTGGCCGAGGCCCGCCCCGACAGTCCCGACACCCCGCTGGTCGTGCTGGAGAGCGACCTGGGAGACGGCACGCCGCTGGTCACCGCGGACTCCCGGGAGGGGGCCCGCAAGGCCACCGAGCACCTCCTCGGCCTCGGCCACGCCACCGTCTGGCACATCGCGGGCCCGACGGGATGGATCTCCGCCGACCAGCGCGCGGCCAGTTGGCGGGCCTGCCTGGAAGCGGCCGGCGCGGAGGTGCCCGAACCCCTCGTCGGCGACTGGAGTGCCGACTCCGGCTACGAACTGGGCCGCCGGCTGGCCCTGCGTCCCGAGGTCACGGCCGTCTTCGCCTCCAACGACCAGATGGCGCTGGGCGTACTGCGCGCCTTCCACGAGGCCGGGCGCCAGGTCCCCGCCGACGTCAGCGTGGTGGGCTACGACGACATCCCCGAGGCCGCACATCTGCTGCCCCCGCTGACCACCGTCCGCACCGACTTCGCCGAGATCGGCACACGCGCGCTGCGCCTCCTGCTCGACCGGATCGACGGCCCGGACACCCCCCGACAGGGGAAGTCCTTCGTCCCCGTCGAACTCGTCGTCCGCCGCAGCACGGGCCCGGTACCGCACCGCACGCCCTGAGGGGCCTCAGTCCAGCCCGGAGAGCGGGATACCTATGACGAAGACCGTCGCGCCCGGTGCGCCGGTCAGCTCCAGGGTGCCGCCGTGGGCCCGTACCAGCGAGCGGGCGACCGCGAGGCCCAGGCCGCTGCCGCCGCGGTCGCGGCTGCGGGCCTTGTCGACGCGGTAGAAGCGGTCGAAGACCCGCTCCCGGTCGGCGGCGGCAATGCCCGGGCCCTCGTCGGCGATCCGCACCCGGGCGATGCCGGTCGACGGCGAACCCCCCACCGGCTCCTGCGCCGGCACATCGACCGACACATCGACCGACACCGCCGTCCCGGCCGGCGTGTGCATCGCGGCGTTGGTGAGCAGGTTGTCCAGTACCTGGCGGATACGCAGCGGATCGAGGCGCAGCCGCACGGGGCCGGGAGACGCGGGCAGCGTCACCGTCAGCGGATGACCGGGATGGCCCGCACGGAAGGCGTCCGCCGCCTGGCGCACCAGCTCCACCAGATCGGTGTCCTCCCACCGCAGCGGCGCCTCCACCTCGGCGGCGTCGAGGCGCGCGAGCAGCAGCAGGTCGTCCAGCAGGACGCCCATCCGGGCGGCCTCGGCACGCAGCCGGGCCAGGTGCCTGTCGCGCTCCTCGGGGGCGTTGGCGGCGGCGTACTGGAAGAGGTCCGCGTAGCCCCGTACGGACATCAGTGGTGTGCGCAGTTCGTGCGAGGCGTCCGCCACGAAACGGCGCAGCCGCTGCTCGGCCTCCGCGCGGACCGCGAGGGAGTCGTCGATGTGCTCCAGCATCGTGTTGAAGGCGGTGCGCAGTTCCTCGACCTCCGGGCCGCCGCCCCGCTTGTCGGCACGCAGCGGCAGCCGGGCCGCCGACTCGGTGAGGTCGTGCGAGGCGATGCCGTGGGCGGTGTGCGCCATGTCGCTCAGCGGGTTCAGACCGCGCTTGAGCATCCTGCGGCCGAACACCACCAGCGCCGCCAGCGCCAGCCCGAAGGCCACCACCTGCACCGTGATCAGCCGCCGTACCGTGTCGTCGATGTCGTCCGTCGGCGCCCCGCTGACCAGCACCACACCGGGCTCGACCTCGCAGGCGCGCAGCCGGTACTCGCCCTCGCCGGTGATGTGCGCGGTACGAAGCATCTCGGTGTCCGCGGCTGCCTGCGCCCTGGCCAGGGAGGTCAGGGGGGCGATGTCCTCGGGAAGGTCGCCGGCCTCCTCGGGCTTGCGGAGCACGGCGGCGTTGCCCGATACGTCGTACACCGCGTAGTACCAGCGGTAGTACTTCTTGCCCTGCAGCGTGCCGTTCTCCGCGATGCTCTTGGACTGGGCGACCTGGGCGAGCCCCAGCTGATCGTCGAGCTGGTTCGACAGGTAGTCCCGCATGTAGGTCGTCAGGGCCGTGCCGACGACGGCGAACACGACCAGGGCCAGCGCCCCGAGACCCAGCGCCAGCCGGGTGCCGAGCCGCAGCCTGCGGTACGTCCGGCGCAGCCGCCCGATCACTCGGCCGCCTGCCGGATCACGTAACCGAAGCCCCGAACCGTCTGGATCAGCGGCTCGCCCGTGTCGTCGAGCTTGCGGCGCAGCCGGCTGACGACCAGCTCGACGACGTTCGAGCGGCCCCCGAAGCCGTACTCCCAGACATGGTCGAGGATCTGCGCCTTGGTCATCACGGTCGGCGACTTGCGCATCAGGAAGCGCAGCACCTCGTACTCGGTGGGGGTGAGGGTGAACAGCCTGTCGCCGCGGCGCACCTCGCGGGTGTCCTCGTCCATGGTCAGGTCCGCGATCCGCAGCACCGACCGCTGGAAGGCGGGCCCGGCGCTGCGCCGCAGCACGGTCCGCAGCCGGGCCATCAGCTCCTCCACCGCGAACGGCTTGACCAGGTAGTCGTCACCGCCCCGGGTCAGCCCCGCCACCCGGTCGGCGACGCCGTCCCGCGCGGTGAGGAACACCACGGGCACCATCGTCCCGGAGCCGCGCAGCCGGTCCAGGACCCCGAAGCCGTCCACGTCCGGCAGCATCAGGTCGAGCACCACGATGTCCGGACGGAACTCGCCGGCCAGCCGCAGCGCCTCCTCACCGGAGTTCGCGGTCACGGCGTCCCAGCCCTCGTAGCGGGCGACGGTCGCGACGAGATCGGCGATGGGCGGGTCGTCGTCCACGACGAGGAGGCGTACTTTTTCCACCCGCTCATAGTGCTTCACATGTCGGGTCAGGCCATATCGTCCGGCTCACAGCGGGCACATCGATAAGTACTTGAAAGTTGTCCGACAGCTTTTCGACAGCTCCCACCGGCCAAGCTCGGTTACCCAGGACCCGATCAAGGAGCTGCCGACCCGTGACGACCGTCCAATCGCCCCCCGCGCCCCCCACGGCGATACGGCCCAGGGTGGTGGCCCGTACGGGCCTGTACGCCGTTCTGGCCGCGAACGCGGCCGTGGTCGCCTACTTCTTCGCCGAAGCGGGCTTCGCCTCCAACGCGCTGATCGTGATCGGCCGCCTCGCCGGCCTCTACGGCGCCCTCGTCATGGCCTTCCAGCTGGTGCTGGTGGCCCGGCTGCCCTGGCTCGACCGGCGCATCGGCATGGACCGGCTGACCTCGTGGCACCGCTGGACCGGCTTCGCCCTGCTGTGGACGTTGCTCGCGCACGTCGTCTTCATCGTCTTCGGTTACGCCGACGGGACCGGTGTCGGCCCGGTCAGCGAGCTCGTCGACCTCGCCGAGACCACCGAAGGCGTGCTCCGCGCCATCGTCGCGCTCGGCATCATCCTCGTGGTCGGCGCCGTCTCGGCCCGCTACGCCCGCCGCCGCCTCGCCTACGAGACCTGGCACTTCATCCACCTGTACACCTACGTCGCCGTGGTACTCGCCTTCACGCACCAGGTCGCGGTCGGTACGACGTTCACCTCGTCGTCCGCCGCGAAGACGTACTGGTACGGGGTGTGGGGCGTGGCCCTCGGCGCGGTGGCCCTGGGACGCCTCGTCCTGCCGCTGTGGCGCAACACCCGCCACCAGTTCCGTGTCTCCGCGGTCGTCCCCGAGTCCGACAACGTCGTCTCGATCCACATCACCGGCAAGGACCTGGACAAGCTGCCCGCGCAGGCCGGCCAGTTCTTCCTCTGGCGGTTCCTGACCCCCGACCGCTGGTGGCAGGCCAACCCCTTCTCCCTCTCCGCCGCCCCCGACGGCCGCAGCCTGCGCCTCACGGCCAAGGCGGCCGGCGAGGGCAGCTCCGCCCTGCGGCACGTGAAGGTCGGCACGCGCGTCTTCGCCGAGGGCCCCTACGGCGCCTTCACCACCCTGCACCGCACGAAGCCGGAGGCCGTGCTCATCGCCGGCGGCGTGGGCGTCACCCCCATCCGGGCGCTGCTGGAGGACCTGCACGGCCACGCGGTCGTCATCTACCGGGTCGCCACCGAACGGGACGCCGTCCTCTACGACGAACTGCGCGAACTCGCCCACGCCAAGGGCGCGGAACTGCACCTGGTCACCGGCCCGGCCGTCCCCGACAAGCTGGCGCCGCGCGAACTGGCCCGGCTGGTGCCGGACATCGGAGAACGTGACGTGTTCCTGTGCGGACCGCCGCCGATGATGAACGCGCTGCTGCGCACCCTCGGTGACCTGGGCGTGCCCAAGCCGCAGATCCACTTCGAGCGTTTCAGCCTGGCGGGATGAGAGAGACATCGTGAAGCGAGCCATACCTGTACTGGTCCTGAGCATCGCGGGCCTGATCCCCGTCTGGCGCTACGAGGCGTCGACGGGCACGACGTCCACCGCCGCGCCCACCCCGACGCCCTCCACGTCCTCGTCGGGCACCTCCGGCACCGTCGTCAAGGGAACGACGATCAAGACCGAGAAGGGCCCCGTGCAGGTCGAGGTGACCTTCGACGGGGACAGGATCGGCTCCGTGCGGATGTTGCAGCAGCCGAATCATCCGCAGACTACGGCGGCGGTGCCGAAGCTCGTCGCGGAGACGTTGTCGGCGCAGAGTGCGGACATCGACACGGTGTCCGGTGCGACGATCACGAGCGGCGCCTACAGGAAGTCCCTCCAGGCCGCCATCGACGCGAACGACAAGTCGGACTCCGCGTCCTCTCCCTCGGCTTCCGCCTCCGCGTCCCCGCAGACCGTGGCAGGTCCGACGGTCGACACCTCCAAGGGCCCCGTGCAGGTCGAGGTGACCTTCGACGGGGACAGGATCGGCTCGGTGCGGATGTTGCAGCAGCCGAATCATCCGCAGACTACGGCGGCGGTGCCGAAGCTCGTCGCGGAGACGTTGTCGGCGCAGAGCGCGGACATCGACACGGTGTCCGGTGCGACGATCACGAGCGGCGCCTACAAGAAGTCGCTCCAGGCCGCCATCGACGCGAAGGGCGCCTGAGATGCGGCGCGTCGAGCACGTGATGGGTTTCCCCGTGTCGCTGCGGATCGACGACGAGGGGTTCCCGCAGGCGGCGGTGGACGAACTGTTCACCTGGCTGCGCGAGGTCGACGCCCGCTTCAGCCCGTTCAAGCCCGACAGCGAGGTGTCCCGGCTGGACCGGGGTGAGCTGTCGGACCCCAGTGAGGACCTCACCGAGGTTCTCGACCTGTGCGCGCACTACCGGGCGGCGACCGGCGGCGCCTTCGACGTGCGCCTGCCCGGGCGCGGCCTCGACCCCTGCGCGGTGGTGAAGGGCTGGTCGGTGCAGCGGGGCGCGGAGCTGCTGACGGCGGCCGGCGCCCGGCGGTTCTGTCTGAACGCCGGTGGGGACGTGGTCGTTTCGGGCGGCCCCTGGCGGGTGGGCGTACGGCATCCCGAACACGCCGACCAGCTCTGTACGGTTCTGGAGCTCACCGACGCAGCGGTCGCGACCTCCGCGCGATACGAACGCGGCGACCACATCCTCGACGGCCGCACCGGGCGCCCGGCCACCGGGCTCCTCAGCCTCACCGTCGTCGCCCCGACCCTGACCGAGGCGGACTCCACGGCGACGGCGGCGTTCGCGATGGGCGCGGAAGGCGTCGAGTGGGCCGCCGGCCTGAAGGGCTGCGAGGTGTTCGCCGTGGACGCCGAGCGGCGCGTGCTGCGTACGCTGGGGTTCCCGGTGGCCGACGATGCCGCCGCGACCGGGCGTGGCCGCGGTGCGATCATGGCGTCGTGAGCCAGTACTACGACCTCGGCGACCGGACGCTGTGGAATCCGTCCAACGGTGCCTCGCGACTGTTTCTTCGCCAAGTAGCCGTCCATGAGGCCGAGTTGGGCATGTCGTCCGGGATCGGCCCGATGGAGAACGACGAGTCCTTCCTCGACGCCGCCGCCTTCGCGGCCTTCGCCGACGCTCTGCTGGCGCGGCACCGGGCCACGACCCACGGCGTGGTGATCGCCCTGTCCGAGGGTTTCGTCGCCACGGTGCTGGTCCTCGCGGAGCGGGCGGACATCGAGGTGCACTGGCCGACGAGCGACCCCGCCGCGAGCCCTGCACGCAGGGACGTCCAGGTGCCCGCGCCGCCCGCCCCCGACGCGGACGCCTGGACGGCGGCGCTGCGTGAGAAGGCGCGGGAGCTGGGCCGGTTCATGGCGCGCTGACGCGCCGCGTCCTGGTCTCCTGGCACGGGAGGGGGGGGGGGGGGGGGGGGGGGGGGGGGGGGGGGGGGGGGGGGGGGGG
>NZ_JBMNDS010000103.1:28417-32963 GCF_052543295.1 Streptomyces sp. SAS_270 | reverse complement strand
CCCCCCCCCCCCCCCCCCCCCCCCCCCCCCCCCCCCCCCCCCCCCCCCCCCCCCCCCCCCCCCCCCCCCCCCCCCCCCGGCCGGCCTCCGATCTCAGCCCGTGAACCCGGCCGTGGTGGAGGTGAACTGCCAGTTGCTCTGGCTGATGCCGGAGCAGTTGCTCACCACGCCGCCGCCCGGGCAGGGCCGGTCGCGGTTGACGGACCAGAAGGCCAGCCGGGCGATGTGGTGCGAGTTGGACCAGTCGCGGATCTGCGTCCAGATCGCCGGGGTGGTGTTCTCCTGCTGGTCGGACAGTCCGTTCATGCCGGAGATGCCGATGTGGGAGTACGCGGTGGCGTCGTCCCAGCCGAAGGTCGACTTCAGCTTGGTCTTCAGGCCCTCGGCAGCGTTCACCGTGTTGCCGTACATGTCGGAGCCGCCGCCGAAGTCGAACGGCATGATGGTGAAGACGTCGATGTTGGCGTTGAGCGAGTTCGCCTGTTCGATGAGCCGGTTGCCGTAGTACGTCGGGCCGGTGGTCGACGTACCGAAGGTGACGATCGTCTTCAGGCCGGGGTTGTTGGCCTTGACCGTCTTCAGCGCGGTGAGGATCTTCGCCTGGACGGCCTCGTTCTCGAACTCGTCGCTGTTCTCGATGTCCATGTCGATCGCCTTGAGACCGTAGGCGTCGATCACCTTCTGCAGCGCACCGGACAGCGCGCTCGCCGAGGAGCAGTTGGCGCCGAGCTTGCTGCCCTGCCAGCCGCCGAACGACGGGACGATGTCACCGCCCGCGGAACGGATCTGGTTGATGGCCGTCTGGTCGACGCCGCCGGTCAGCGGTCGGCTGCTGTCCCAGGACGGGGTGCAGCCCCCGGAGTCCAGTACGAACGCCATCGTGAACCACTTGATCCCGGTCGCGTTCATCACCGTGGTCGGGTTCGGGGGGTCGCCCCAGCCCTCGTACAGATACGGGGCGGCCTGCTTGAAGCCGGTGCCGCCGCCTCCGCCCGCGTTGGTCGTGACGGTCACGGAGTTGGAGGCGGGCGAGGTGTTCCCGGCCGCGTCCCGCGCCTTCACGGTGAACGTGTAGCTCGTGCTCGCCGACAGCCCGCTGACCGTGGCGCTCGTGCCCGAGACGCTGAGCAGCTGGTTGGAGCCGCTGTAGATGTCGTACGCCGTGACGCCGACGTTGTCGCTCGACGCGCCCCAAGACAGGGACACGCTGGACGAGGTCTTGCCCGTGGAGGTCAGGTTCGTCGGCGCGGTCGGCGCCTGGGTGTCCGAGCCGCCGCCACCGCCCGGACCGTCCAGGCTGATGTCGTCGGCGTAGTAGGTGCCCTGCGCGTACCAGCCGTGCACATAGATCTTGGCGCTGGTCTGCGAGGCACCGGTGGTGAAGGACACCTTGAGCTGGCTGTACGCCGACGGGGACGTGGTCCATGTCGAGGCGCCGCCGTCCACGCCCAGGTAGACGTAGCTGCCGCGCACCCACCCGGAGAGGCTGTAGGTGGTGTTCGGCTGGACCGAGACGGTCTGGCTGCACTGGGCGTTGTCACTCGAACTCACGGCGCCCGCAAGGGCTTTGGAGCCGGAGTGCACCGGGCTTGAGGTGACCGAGCCCAGGTTGCCCGTGCAGGTCCAGGGGGACAGACCGCCCGACTCGAAGCCGGGGTTGGACAGGATGTTGGCCGCCTGGGCCGTACCGGGGAGGGCGACCGCCCCGGCGAGGGCCAGCGCGGCGGTGCCGAGCAGGGCGAGGAAGCGATGTCTGGAACGTCTGAGATGTGTGATGCGCACGCGATCTCCCTGGGGAAATGGGGGTGTTCGGGAGTGCCGAAGGGTGCGCAACCAAGTTGGTATGGACCAATCGCGCTGTCAAGATGCTGTGCATCGATTGGTCCAGACCGGTGTGAAGTTGTAGGGGTCGTGCGGGGGCGTACGGGGTGGCGGGGTCAGGCCGGTGCGCCCGCCTCCGCGGTGGGGGCGCCGACCGGCTCCGCGGCCGGGAGGCCGGCCGGCGGCGAGGACTGTGCGGGCACCGCCGGCAGCGGAGCGGCGGACGTCTCGTGCAGGGCGTCGGAGGACTCCTCGGCGCGCTGGCGGGGAAGCGACACGGCGCGTAGCGGACGCAGGCCCGACACCACCGTGTAGTCCGTACCGAGGAACCGTGGGACCACCTCGCCCGGGTCCTCGCCGAGCGCCGACTGCACCGCCGCCCAGGGGGCGTTGACACCGCACAGGGACAACTGGTGCAGCCCGCCCGCCGGGCGGGTGTTGACGTCCATGAGCACCGGTTCGTCGCCCAGCATCCGGAACTGGATGTTGGACAGGTAGTGCAGCCGGAACGCCTCCGCGAGCTGCCGTGCCGGCTCGATCCACTGCTCGTGGAGCGTGAAGCCGCGGCGGCGGCCGTTCTTGGTGCGGCCGATCGCCATCCGGATCCGGTCGTCGGGCCCGGTCAGACAGTCGACCGACACCTCCGGCTGCTCCAGACGCGGCATCACCAGCCAGTCGACGGGCTCTTCGGCGTTCCGCACGGCCTGCGCGACGAGGTCCAACGGCACGTACGGGCTGGGGAATCCGTTGAGGTGCGACAGCGAGAAGGGGTCGCGCGTGATGATGCGGAAGCCCACCCCGCCCGCGCCCGCCGCCGGCTTGAAGCACGCCTTGTACCCGGCCGACTCCAACTCCTCGACCGCGGCGAGCAGTTCGGCCTCGGTCGTCACCCGCCACCACGGCGGCACCGGAATGCCGAGTCCCTGCACGGCCTCGTACGCCGTCACCTTGTCCTCGAACACGTCGATCGCCTCGGCGGGCGGCGCCAGCAGCGCCGTACCGACCGCCTCGAAGTCGGCGCGGTGCGCGGCGATCGCCGCCTGCTGCAGCCGGGGCACGAACACGTCGATGCCGCGGCGGGCGCACTGGTCGAGCGCGAACTCGACGTAGGCGGCCGGGGACAGCCCCTCGGGCTCCAGGTCGGCGGTGTCCGCGGCGGCCAGGACGGGGGAGTCGGCGTCACCGTGCGTGGCATGGATCTCGACCGCGCGGTCGTGCGGATTTCTGCGCAGCTGATCCATGAAGAACACGTTCTCCGCGTACGTGCGGTTGAGCCAGACGCGTACGCGAGAGCCCATGCAAGCCACCTTTCACGGTTCGCGGGCACGGCGAAGCAGGCCGTGCCCGGCCAGGGGAGAGGGAGGTACACATGACCGCCGTACGCGGCAAGCGTCCGTGGCGGTTGTGTTGGGGCCGATCATAGGCCCTCCGCGACCCCCGGACGGCTACGCGCGTGTTACGGATTCCCCGGCCGTTTGTTCCAAGGGTGTGCGGACCTTGTGTTCATCTGCCCGAGATCGCTCTTGTCGCTCAGCGGGACTGTGTGTTCTTGTTGATTTCAATTCGGGTTCGCGGAGGTGGCGAGAGTGCAGTCGACGGCCGGCGGCCATGGAAACCTGCTGTCGATCAGCGATCTGCACATCGGGTACAAGGAAAACCGCGCCGTCGTCGAGAAGATGCGCCCCGGGTCGGACGAGGACTGGCTCCTGGTGGCCGGTGACGTCGCGGAGACCGTCGCCGACATCCGCTGGGCCCTCCAGACGCTCGCCGAACGCTTCCGCAAGGTGGTCTGGACGCCCGGCAACCACGAGCTGTGGACCCACCCGCGCGACGAGGTGCAGCTGCGCGGCGTCGAGCGCTACGAGCATCTCGTCGGCGTTTGCCGGGAGTTGGGCGTGACCACCCCCGAGGACCCCTATCCGCTCTGGGAAGGTCCCGGCGGCCCCGCCGTCGTCGCCCCGCTCTTCCTGCTCTACGACTACTCCTTCCTGCCGCAGGGCTGCACGACCAAGGAGGAGGGGCTGGCGTACGCCCGCTCGACCGGAGTCGTCTGCACCGACGAGCTGATGCTGCACCCCGACCCCTACCCGAGCCGGGACGCCTGGTGCCGGGCCCGGGTCGCCGAGACCGAACGCAGACTCGCCGAACTGCCGGACGACCTGCCCACGGTCCTGATCAGCCACTATCCACTGCACCGGCACCCGACGGACATCCTGCGCTACCCCGAGTTCGCGATGTGGTGCGGGACCCGGCTGACCACGGACTGGCACCGCCGCTTCCGTGCCGAGGTCATGGTCTACGGTCATCTGCATATCCCGCGGACCACCCACCACGAGGGCGTCCGCTTCGAAGAGGTCTCGGTGGGCTACCCCCGTGAATGGCGGGTCCGCCCGGAACCGCCGGGGGTGCTGCGCCGCATACTGCCGATGGAGGTCGGAACCGTTGATGGAGGAGCTGCTCCCGGATTCGGTCGTGACCGTGGAGGCTTTCGGTGACGCCCGGCCCGAGGGCGTGACGCTGTATCCCGAGGAGGAGGCGCTCGTGGCGCGGGCCGTGGAGAAGCGGCGCCGCGAGTTCACCACGGTGCGTGCCTGTGCCCGCGTCGCCATGGAGAAACTCGGGGTGGCCCCGCAGCCGGTCCTGGGGGGGGGGGGGGGGGGGGGGGGGGGGGGGGGGGGGGGGGGGGGGGGGGGGGGGGGGGGGGGGGGGGGGGGGGTGGGTGTGG
>NZ_JBMNDS010000103.1:0-28407 GCF_052543295.1 Streptomyces sp. SAS_270 | reverse complement strand
GCCTTCGGGGCACCGCGCTGGCCCGACGGGCTGATCGGCAGCATGACGCACTGTCTCGGATACGGCGCCGCCGCGCTGGCCCGCGTCGGCGATCTCGCGTCGATCGGCATCGACGCCGAACCGCACGAGAAGCTCCCGGACGACGACCTCGGTGCCGTCATCCTCGCCACGGAGGCCGACCGGCTGGCCGGCCTGACCGCCGAGCACCCCTCCGTGTACTGGGAGAGGGTGCTGTTCAGCGCCAAGGAGTCCGTCTACAAGGCGTGGTTCCCCCTCACCGGGCAGTGGCTGGACTTCTCCGAGGCGGACATCGAGCTTTTCGTCGACGCGGACACGGACACGGACACGGGCACGGGCACTGACGCGGAGGCCGATGCCGATGCCGAGGCCGATGCCGATCCCGCGACCAAGGGCGAGGTCCGGTCCGGGCGCTTCCGCGCCGAACTCCTCGTCCCCGGGCCGCTGGTGGGCGGAGCGCGCGTCGGCTTCTTCGACGGCCGCTGGACCGTACAAGGCAGCCTGCTCGCCACGGTCGTCACCGTGCCCCACGCCTGACGCCGCCGAGGTGCCTCAGGGCGCCGGGCACCAGGTGTGCAGCAGGCGGAAGAACGCCTCCTCGTTGCCCGTGAGACCGGCTGCCGCGAGGGCCTGCTCCGCCTCGGCCAGGGCGCCGGGCGGCACCACCGGTGGTCGGCGGCCGTCCGGCGGGCCGTCGAAGGCGGCGCGGACGGTCCCCAGCAGGCGCAGGTAGGCCTGCACGGCGGCGCGCTCGTGGTCGGTCAGTACGGCGGTCTGCATCGGACGGCTCTCCCCTGGTCGGCTTCGTACTGCGCTTCATGCGATACGCAAGGCGTCTGCGGTACCCATGACGGATGCGCCCCCGCGCGCAGCGGTGACGCACACCCAGCTTGCCTGCCGGCACTGACAATCCCGTTCCGTGCAGCGGAGGTTCGCTCGCTTAGCGGAGGCGAAACCTCACGGAAATCCCTTGTGGAACAGGGGCCCTAGGCTGGACAAGGGAGTTGGCGGCCGCCCCTGGCGGCCCCGGAAACGGGAGGTGGGGCCATGGACGACGCATCGCACCGGCGTTCGGGACGCATCCTGCGGCTGCGCCCGGTGGGCGACGGAGAACTGAGCCTGCGCTACCGCGTCGTGCACGGATATCGCAGGGCCTACCGGATGGCGGGGGAGGGGCCGGCCCTGGTTCTCATCCATGGCATCGGGGACTCCTCGGCGACCTGGGCGGAGCTGATCCCCGACCTCGCGCGCACCCACACCGTGATCGCCCCCGACCTCCTCGGTCACGGGGCCTCCGACAAACCGCGGGCCGACTACTCCGTGGCCGCGTACGCGAACGGGGTGCGCGATCTGCTCACCACGCTCGGCATCGAGTCCGCGACGCTGGTGGGGCACTCGCTCGGCGGCGGCGTCGCGATGCAGTTCGCCTACCAGTTCCCCGAGCGCACCGAGCGGCTGATCCTGGTCAGCGCGGGGGGCGTGGGGGGAGAGGTGAACCCGGTGCTGCGGGCGGTGTCGCTGCCGGGCGCCCATCTGATGCTCTCCACCCTGCGGTTGCCGGGCATGCGGACCCAAGTGGGCCTGTTCCTACGGCTGATGAGGATCCTCGACACCGATCTCGGCCAGGACGCGCCGGAACTCCTGAACCTGGTGGACGCCCTGCCCGACGCCACCTCGCGCAGCGCCTTCATCCGTACGCTGCGCGCCGTGGTCGACTGGCGCGGCCAGGCGGTGACCATGCTCGACCGCTGCTACCTCACCGAGGGCATGCCCACGATGCTCCTGTGGGGCGACCGGGACAGCGTGGTGCCGGTCCGGCACGCCTACGGGGCGCACGAGGCGATGCCGGGCAGCCGCCTGGAGATCTTCGAGGGCGCCGGCCACTTCCCCTTCCACAGCGACCCCGCACGCTTCCTCTCCCTCGTCGAGGAGTTCACCCGCACCACCGCGCCCGCCGACTGGAGCCGCGAGCACTGGCGAGACCTCCTGCGCGAGGGCCGCCCCGGCACCTCAGCCGGCCAACCCGACACCGCCAGGAACCGTGCCGTGGAACGGGACCTGAGGGAGGCGAGCGAACGCAGCGCGACCTGAGCCCACCCGCCCGTACACCGGACCGCCCCTACGGAGAAGGGCACCCCCGTGCTTCCGTGCCCGAGATCTCCGGGGCGTCCAGGACCGATGCGCGCTCCTGCCCTGTCAGCGGAGGCTCGGTCAGCAGCGGGCGGCGGGGGCCGCGCAGGACCGCGATCACGATGGCTGGTTTCGCGAGGGTGGCCACCGGTTTCGACAGCGTGACCACGTCGAAGAACGCCTTGGCGACGAGCGGGCGGCCGGTGGCGGCGAGCATCAGACGGTTCACGTAGTGGCCCAGGAGCTTGCTCGCGAGGCCCGGGGGTTTGCCGATGGCGCCGGGGTAGAGGATGTCCGTGCTGGTGGCGAACTGCCAGGCCGTCGCCACCGGCCGGGCCACCGCCCGCTGGATCCGCCGCGCGAGCCCGGGCGCCGCCGCCCCGTACTCCGCGACGTGCTCGCGCAGCGCCACCGCCCCCTGCGCGGCCACCGTGAGCCCGTGTCCGTAGACCGGGTTGTACGTGGCGACCGAGTCGCCGATCGCGACGAAGCCCTCGGGCCAGGCGTCGACCTTCTCGAAGAAGCGCCGCCGGTTGACGGTGCTGCGGGTGACGACCGGGTCCGAGAGGGGCTCCGCGTGGGCGATCAGCTCGCCGACGACCGGGTGGCGGACACTGCCGCGGGCGAACGCCTCGAAGTCGTCGACGGAGCCGGTCGGTTCACCGCCGCGTGTGCCGGACAGCGTCACCAGCCAGCGCCCGCCCTCGATGGGCTCGATCGTCGTCGTGCACCCCGGCACCGGCACCGAGGCGTCCGACTGCACGTTGACCAGCGGGAAGTCCTCCGTGCCCGCGGGCGCGCGGAAGATCCGGCTGGAGTACGTCAGCCCCGAGTCCACCTCGTCCAGCGGCGCCCGCGGTACGCCGAGCGCCTCCAGCCAGGCCGAGGCGCGCGAGCCGCGCCCCGAGGCGTCCACGACCAGGTCGGCCTCCAGCAGGCGCTCCTCGCCTTCGGGGGTCCGCACCCGGACCCCCGTCACGCGCGCGTGATCGCCCTCCAGGGCGAGCAGTTCGGTCCGCTGCAGGACGGTGACCCGAGGGTCCTTGACGACCCGCTCGCGCACGACCCAGTCGAGCAGGTCGCGGCTGCAGGCGATCATGAACTGCATCTCGGGCCAGCGCCGGAACCAGCCCCGCGGCTGCATGGAGACCAGCCCCGTGGGCAGCGGGATGCGTCGGGCCCCGGCGGCCAGCCAGCCGTCGATCAGTCCGGGCAGCAGGTCCTCCATCGCGACGGCGCCCCCGGACCACACGACATGGACGTGCCGGGCCTGCGGGAGGCCCTTGCGCGGTTCGGGACCGGCGGGCAGCACATCGCGCTCGACGACGGTGACGTCGGCGTACGCGCTCAGTGCCGCGGTGGCCAGCATGCCGGCCATCCCGCCGCCGACGACGACCGCGCGACGGGGTGCCGCACCCGAGGGGGTGCTAGCGGGTCTGCTCATGAAAGTCGCTCTCTGACCTGGTCCCGGCCCGCCCCCGGGCGGCCGCGACGACGGATGACTGACGCAGGGCGATGGACATCCGTACGAGGTCGCGGGGCCCCTCGGTGGACGAGGGCGGAGCGGCGTTCGCCTCCGCCGAGCTGATGACCCGGCCCTCCGGGTCGGCGGCCCGGGCCCGTACCGCCTCCGTCACCATCACCGCGTCGGCCTCGGCCTGCGCCTGGACGGGATCGGAGCCGGCCGCGACGGCCGCGTCGTAGGCGCCCGAGCGCACCGCGGAGTCGAAGTAGGGGTACAGGTTGAGCATGCCGTCGTGGATGTCGGACTCCCGCTGGGTCACCTGCAGTTCGGCCGGTGACCACCAGGAGATCCGCACGGCGCGGTCCGCGTGCATCGACACGGGCCGCAGCTCGCGCCAGAGCGGCCCGAGCCGGCGATAGGTCGACCAGGTGTTCCAACTGTCCCCGACGCGCTGCCCGGCCAGCGGGAGGCAGAAGCCGACGGCGCTGATCTGCACGCCGATGGAGGCGAGCACCGGCGCGGCGTCGCTGCTCAGGTAGTCGAGGTTCACACCGTTCCAGCGGGCGATGACGGCGGTGAACTTGGTCATGAGATAGGCCAGGTTGAAGAGATAGCCGATCACGATGATCAGCAGCCCGGCGCGCAGCCAGCCGCGTACCTGCAGGGCCCACCGTCCGCACATGAAGTTCATCGCGCCGCCCGCGACGGTGAGCCCCGTCAGGTACAGCACGATCAGTTCGCGGATGTACGGCGTGTTGGCGTAGTACGTGTCGAAGTCCACCAGCCGTTCCACCGGTGTGTCCCCGAGCACGAACAGGATCGCGATGGTGGCGATCACCAGGGTGTAGCCGGCGATGATGCGCCGCTTGATGCGCCGGGTCAGTGCGGGCGGGCCGCCGCGCCAGTTGACGACGAGCACCAGGCAGGACGAGCTGAAGGCGCTGAGCAGGCAGTAGACCAGGGGCGCCGAGACGTTGGTGACCCCGATGACGTCGTTGACCTCCTCGATCGACGGCGGCGCCGCGAAGAAGAACACCAGACCGACGAGTGTGAGCAGTGCGCACACGGACCGCAGCAGCGGATCGCGCCAGGAGCGGATCAGCGACGGCGCCTTGACCGAGAGGGCGACCCCCATCGCGACCGCGGGGATGTAGTAGCTGGAACCGTCCATGATGTGAGTGTGGTCAGCCCTGCGGCCCGCGGTAGCCCAGCGACGCCTCGATGCGGCCGGCGAGGTCGTCGCGCTGCACGGGACCGCGCAGCGATGAACCGGCAAGCCACGTACGGCACTTGCTGGCGAGCAGCAGGCCGAAGCTCTCGGCGTCCTTCTCGTCGGTGAGGTCGAAGCGGGTGCGGGCGGCCACCTTCAGGACGGTCGCCTGCAGGTCCGCGTGGTCGCTGAGCAACCGGGCCGCCACGGCCGCGCCCTCGACGTGGTGGCTGCAGTGCCCGGCCTTCATGTGCCACAGCTCGTGGCCGAGGATCACCAACTGATGGTCGGGGGCGGTGCGTTCCTCGATGACGACGAGGTCCTGGTCGGCCATGTCGAGCCACAGTCCGCTGGCCGTGCCGGGCGGGAAGGCCGCCGTACGGTACTGGACGGGACGGCCGCGGCGTCTGCTCATGGCGTCGCACAGTGCGGCGTACAGATCGCCCGGCTCCGCCGGCACGGGGAGCGACAGCTCCGCGACCAACTCGCCGCACAGGCGGCGCATTTCCCTTCCGATGCCCACAGTTCTCCCCCGGATCACGACTCGGGCCGCTTGACGCTTTCCAAGAGCATGTCCAGCCACTCGGCGACCTTGTCGCGGTGCTGGTCGGTGGGCAGCTGGGCGGCCCGCCACGCGATGCCGCGCACGCCGTGGTCCTGCAGCAGCCGCTCCAGCGGGTCGTCCGCGGCCACGGCCGCCGCGCGCTCGCGGTCGGCGAGCTGCTGGAGGAGTTCCTGCTCGCTGCGCTGGAGGGCGTCCACCAGCGCCTCGGAGTCCTCGGCCGTGAGGAAGCCCGCGTGCACTCTGAAGAAGCGCTGGATGGCGTCGCAGTGCTCCATGGTGGGGCGCCGGTCGCCGTTGATGAGGGCGCCCGCCTGCTGGCGCGACATCGCGGCGCCGTCGGCGATCTCCTGCTGGGTGTACTTGCGTCCGTTCGGCTTGAGGCGGGTGCGGCGCAGCAGATCCAGGCGTTGCAGGAAGCGGGCCTGCAGATCGGGTTCTCCGGCGGGGCGGCCGCCGAGCAGCGCCTTCACCACCGGTTCGGGCACGCCGGAGGCGGCGGAGAGCCGCTGGACGTCGAAGACCACCGCGTGCTCCACACCCAGCCGGTCGGCGAGTGCGGTGACACGGGCCACGACGGTCGGCAGCAGACCCGTCGCCGTGGCGCCCGGAACCTCGAAGCCATCCGTCACCGACAGATCTCCTACATCTCTTCTCAGGTCGTTCTCATGATGACCCGGAACCATGGGAAGGAACACCCCGGGGCAGCGCGGAGTGCACCGTGAACTGACCGGAGACTAACCGCTTGTTCGAACTCACATCCAGGTCTCGCCACAACTGTGGCCAGATTCAGCCGTCAACAAGCGCCAAATGCCACGATAGTTGACACACCTCGACCCGGGGCCCCAGGATCAAGGCGCCGCGTGAAGGCCGCAGAGGCAAGAGGGGTGACCTCCCGATGGCGTATCAGGCAGGTGGGCAGCGGTCCGAGCCGCGACCCGCCCCCGCAAGTCTCGAGGCCCAGGCGTATCTGCAGGACTACGCGGCACTCCTTGAGTCCGTCCCCTTTCCCTCCGTCGTCTTCGACCACCGCTGGGACGTGGTGCTCTCCAACACCGCGTTCGAGACACTTTTCCGCGGGGTCGGCCCCCATCCCACGGCCATGCCGAGCGACAACTTCCTCCGGTTCGTCCTGTTCCACCCCGACGCCGGCACGGTCCTCGGCGAGCACGAGTCGAGCTGGTGTCTGCCGATGCTGGCCCACTTCGCCGCCGCGGTGGAGCGGCACGGCCAGGACCACGGTCTGCAGTCGGTCCTCCGGGACATCGCCCAGGACCCGATCATGGACGCCGCCTACCGGCACGGACTGCCGCACTGGATCCGCGCGGTCGGCCCGGAGGCCGTCGAGCACGACGGCGCCGTACGCCCGCTGCTGCACCCCGATCCGCGGTGGGGCCGTACGGACTGCCGGATCGTGGACGAGACCCCGAAATCCCTTCGGGACATGGGCTATTCGCGGATGACGTTGGTGCTGCGCGAGGCGCGCCGGGCCACCGCCACCCCGCGCAGGGCCCGCGCGGTGCGATCCGGAGGCACCCACCTCAGGGTCGTCTGAGCCCGCCCTGGGTAGGTTGGGCGCATGTCCGATCTCCCCGTGATCCTGCTGCTGTCCGGAAGCCTGCGGGCCGGCTCCTCCAACGAGTCCGTGCTGCGTACGGCGCAGGAGGTGGCGCCCGCGTCGGTGCGCACCGTCCGCTACGACGGCCTGGCGGCGCTGCCGCACTTCAACCCCGACGACGACACCGAGCCGCTGCCGGCCGCGGTGGCCGAGCTGCGGGCGGCGATCGCCGGGGCGAGCGCGCTCCTCGTCTGTACTCCGGAGTACGCGGGCACCCTGCCCGGCTCCTTCAAGAACCTGCTGGACTGGACGGTCGGCGGCGCCGAGATCTGCGACAAGCCGACCGCCTGGGTGAACGCGGCGGCCCCCGGCCGTGGTGAGGGCGCTGAGGCCACCTTGCGCACCGTGCTCGGCTACACCGGCGCCGCGATCGTGGACAAGGCGTGCCGGCGGATCCCGGTGGACCGGCGGATGACCGGCGCGGACGGCGTCATCACCGACCCGGAGGCACGCGAGCAGCTGCGCGAACTGCTCGGCGTGCTGGCGGGGTGAGCCCTACGGCGCCGGGGGCCGGCCGACGGCCCGACTGACGAGTTTCAGGTCGCCGCCGCGGGAACAGAGGTTGCGGCCCTCTTGGCCGCGTCTGTGGTGTGTGACATAGTACTGATGTGACTTCGCCTCTGACCTGCGATGTTGTCGTTGTCGGGGCCGGTATGGTGGGCGCGGCCTGCGCCTTCTACGCCGCCCGGGCAGGCCTTGCCGTCGCCGTGGTGGACCGCGGCCCGGTGTCCGGCGGGACCACCGGCGCCGGCGAGGGAAACCTGCTCGTCTCGGACAAGGCGCCGGGCCCGGAACTCGAACTCGCCCTGCTGTCACAGCGGTTGTGGGCCGACCTCGCCGAACAGACTCTGCTGGGCCAGGCGATCGAATACGAGTCCAAAGGCGGCGTGGTCGTGGCCTCGACGCCGGAGGGGCTGACCGCCCTGGAGGCCTTCGCGGCCGGGCAGCGCGCCGCAGGGGTGGTGGCCCTGCCTGTCGCGGGGGCCCAACTCCACGACGTGGAACCGTACTTGGCGCCCGGGCTCGCCGGCGCCGTGCACTACCCGCAGGACGCCCAGGTGATGCCCGCCCTGGCCGCTGCCCATCTCGTACGCGCGTCGGGGGCGCGGCTGCTCACCGGCCGCACCGTCACCGAGGTGCTGCTGCGCACGGCGGACGGCGCGGTCCGCGGGGTGCGCACCGACCGGGGTGAGATCCACGCCGCGGCGGTCGTGAACGCGGCGGGCACCTGGGGCGGTGAGGTGGCCGCGCTCGCGGGTGTCCGGCTGCCCGTTCTGCCCCGGCGGGGCTTCGTCCTCGTCACCGAGCCGCTGCCCCGCCGGATCCGGCACAAGGTGTACGCCGCCGACTACGTCGCAGATGTGGCCAGTGACTCGGCCGCCCTGCAGACCTCGCCGGTCGTCGAGGGCACGGCTGCGGGGCCGGTCCTGATCGGCGCCAGCCGTGAACGGGTCGGCTTCGACCGCTCGCTCTCGCTGCCCGCCCTGCGGGCCCTGGCGGCGGGTGCGACCCGGCTGTTCCCGTTCCTGACGGACGTGCGCGCGATGCGCTCGTACCTCGGCTTCCGCCCGTACCTGCCCGACCATCTGCCCGCCGTCGGGCCGGACCCACGCGTGCCGGGCCTCTTCCATGCCTGCGGGCACGAGGGCGCGGGCATCGGGCTGTCCACCGGCACCGGGCACCTGATCGCCCAGGTTCTCGCCGGAAAGACCCCGGAGCTGGACCTCGCGCCGTTCCGGCCCGACCGCTTCACCGCCGAGGAGGACGCGTCGTGAACCCGCTGGACCTCGCCCGGGCCCGGCCGGGCCCCGAGTTCACCGTCACCCTGGACGGGCGGCAGATCCAGGCGCTGCCCGGACAGACGGTCGCCGCCGCGCTGTGGGCGGCCGGGATCACGTCCTGGCGCACGACGCGCGACGAGGGCCGAGCGCGCGGGATCTTCTGCGGTATCGGCGTCTGCTTCGACTGCCTGGTGACCGTCAACGACCGCCCCGGTCAACGGGCTTGTCTCGTCGTGCTGCGCCCAGGAGACGCGATCCGTACCCAGGAAGGGACGGGCCACGATGACTGAACAACCGCACCTCGCGGTGATCGGCGCGGGCCCGGCAGGACTCGCCGGGGCCCTCGCGGCGGCCGCCCGGGGTATCCGCGTCACGCTGATCGACGCGGCCCCGGACGCGGGCGGCCAGTTCTACCGGCAACCGGCGGCCGCACTCGGGGCGCGCCGCCCGCAGGCACTGCACCACCAGTGGCGGACCTGGCAGCGGCTGCGCGACCAACTCGCCGCACAGACCGGCATCCTGCATCTGACGAGCCATCACGTCTGGTGTGTGGAACGGAAGTCCGAGGCGCCGCGCGTCTTTGGAGGCTTCGCCGTGCACGCCCTCCGCGGACGCCTCCAGGAGGACCCGGTCACCGTCCACGCCGACGCCGTCCTCCTGGCCACCGGCGGCTACGAGAAGGTGCTGCCGTTTCCCGGATGGACCCTGCCCGGCGTGGTGAGCGCCGGGGGAGCGCAGGCCATGCTCAAGGGCGGCCTCGTGGTGGCCGGCCGCAGTGCTGTCGTGGCCGGGACAGGGCCCCTGCTGCTGCCGGTGGCGACCGGGCTCGCGGCGGCGGGCGTCCGGGTCGAGGCTCTCGTCGAGTCGGCCGACCCGAAGGCCTTCGTGCCGCACACCCGCGCGCTGGCCGCCAAGCTTCCCGAGGCGGCCGGGTACGCGGCCCGGCTCCTGCGCCACCGGGTGCGGTTCCTGCCACGCCACACCGTCGTCGAGGCGCACGGCGACGAACGAGGTGAGCGGGTCGAGTCCGTGACCGTCGCCGCCCTCGACGCCGACGGCCGGGTGCGGCCCGGCACCGCCCGGCGCATTGCTTGCGACACCCTCGCCGTCGGCCATGGCCTGCTGCCGCACACCGACCTCGCCGAGGCACTCGGCTGCCGTCTCGACGGGGTGCGGGTGTCCGCCGACGAGGAGCAGCGCACCGACGTCCCGGGCGTGTGGGCCGCCGGCGAGGCCACCGGCATCGGCGGCGCGGCCCTCTCGCTCGCCGAGGGACACATCGCGGGACGATCGGCCGCGGCCCGGCTCGCGGGACGCACCCCCGACCCGCGCGGCTGGGCCGCGGCAGCCGAGTCCCGTACGAAAATGCGGGAGTTCGCGGCAGCCCTCGACGCCGTCTATGCGCCGCCCGCGCACTGGACCGAGCAGATCACCGACGACACCGTCGTGTGCCGCTGCGAGGAGGTCACCGGCGGCGCGATCCGCGAGGCCGTCGACGGGCTGGGTGCAGGAGACGTACGCACCGTGAAGCTGCTGACCCGCGCCGGGATGGGCTGGTGCCAGGGCCGGGTGTGCGGGCCCGCGGTCGCCGGACTCGCCGGATGCGAACTCACCCCCTCAAGGCGGCCGTTCGCCCGTCCCGTACCGCTCGGCGTGCTCGCCCAGGACCACACCCACCCCATCGAGAAGGAGCCCTCGTGACCGACCACCGCCCCTGGCGCGGCGTCCTCGTCGCCACCGCCCTGCCCCTGACCGCCGAACTCCACGTCGACTACGACAGGTTCGCCGAGCACTGCACGTGGCTCGTCGAGCAGGGCTGCGACGGCGTCGTGCCCAACGGCTCGCTCGGCGAGTACCAGGTGCTCACCCCCGAGGAGCGAGCCAAGGTCGTCGAGACGGCCGTCGCCGCGATCGGCGGCTCCCGCGTGATGCCCGGCGTCGCCGCCTACGGGTCCGCGGAGGCCCGCCGCTGGGCCGAGCAGGCGCGCGACGCCGGCTGCCATGCGGTGATGCTGCTGCCGCCCAACGCCTACCGCGCCGACGAGCGCTCCGTCCTCGCCCACTACGCGGAGGTCGCCGAGGCGGGCGTGCCGATCGTCGCGTACAACAACCCCATCGACACCAAGGTCGACCTGGTGCCCGAGCTGCTCGCCAAGCTGCACGGCGAGGGGTACATCCACGCGGTCAAGGAGTTCTCCGGGGACGTCCGCCGCGCCTACCGGATCGCCGAACTCGCCCCGGAACTCGACCTGTTGATCGGCGCCGACGACGTCCTGCTGGAACTCGCCGTCGCGGGCGCCAAGGGATGGGTGGCGGGCTACCCCAACGCCCTGCCCGCCGCGAGCGTCGAGCTGTACCACGCGGCCGTCGACGGTGACCTCGCCACGGCGGGCGCCCTCTACCGGCAGCTGCACCCACTGCTGCGCTGGGACTCCCAGGTCGAGTTCGTGCAGGCCATCAAGCTGTCCATGGACGTCGTGGGCCGCTACGGCGGTCCGGTGCGCCCGCCGCGCGTCCCGCTCCTGCCCGAGCAGGAGGCCACCGTCCGCGCCGCCACCGAGAAGGCCGTCGCCGCCGGACTTGCCTAAGAGCCGTACCAGACAAGGGAGTTGGTCATGCGCAGCAAACTCGTCCTGCACGCCGTCGACTCGCACACCGAGGGCATGCCCACCCGGGTGATCACCGGCGGCGTCGGGGTGATCCCCGGCGCCACCATGGCGCAGCGCCGCACCCACTTCCTGGAGCACATGGACGAGCTGCGCACGCTGCTGATGTACGAGCCGCGCGGCCACGCCTCCATGAGCGGCGCGATCCTCCAGCCGCCCACCCGGCCCGACGCGGACTACGGAGTGCTCTTCATCGAGGTCTCCGGGTGTCTGCCGATGTGCGGGCACGGCACGATCGGTGTCGCGACCGTCCTCGTCGAGACGGGCATGGTCGAGGTCGTCGAGCCGGTCACGACCATCCGGCTCGACACCCCGGCGGGCCTGGTCGTCGCGGAAGTCGCTGTCGAGGGCGGCGCGGCCAGGGCGGTGACCCTGCGCAACGTCCCGTCGTTCGCGGTCGGGCTCGACCGCAAGAGCACGCTGCCGGACGGCCGGACGGTGACCTACGACCTGGCGTACGGCGGGAACTTCTACGCGATCCTGCCGCTCGACCAGTTCGGCATCCCCTTCGCCCGCGAGCGCAAGGACGACATCCTCGCCGCGGGGCTCTCCCTCATGGCCGCGATCAACGCCGAGGGCGGGCCCGTGCATCCCGAGGACCCCTCCATCCACGGCGTTCACCATGTCTACCTCGCCGCCCCCGGCTCCGACGCCCACCGCTCACGGCATGCCATGGCCATCCACCCGGGCTGGTTCGACCGGTCCCCGTGCGGCACTGGCACCAGTGCCCGCATGGCCCAGCTGCACGCGCGCGGGGAACTCCCGCTCGGACAGGACTTCGTGAACGAGTCCTTCATCGGTACGGAGTTCACCGGGCGGCTCGTCGGGACCGCCGAAGTGGGCGGCGCTGCGGCGGTACTGCCCGAGATCACGGGTCGCGCCTGGGTGACGGGCACGGCACAGTATCTCCTCGACCCCACCGACCCGTTCCCCGCCGGCTTCCTGCTCTGAACGACCTCAAGGACCCCTCCATGACCGCCCGACCGACCTCCGCGCCCGCCCTTCCCTCGCTGGGCGGCAAGAAGCCCAGCTACCGCGAGCGGGTCGCCGACGCGCTGCGCGCCGCGCTGATCGCAGGGGAGCTGCGGCCGGGCGAGATCCACTCGGCGCCCGGCCTGGCGGCGCGCTTCGGTGTGTCGGCGACCCCCGTGCGGGAGGCCATGCTCGACCTCGCCAAGGAGGGCCTGGTCGACACCGTCCCCAACAAGGGCTTTCGCGTGACCGCGGTCTCCGAGCAGCAGCTCGACGAGTACACGCACGTCAGGTCGCTGATCGAGATCCCCACCACGGTGGGCCTCGCGGCAACCGCCGACCCGGACGCGCTGGAGGCGCTGCGCCCGGTCGCCGAGGAGATCGTCACCTCCGCCGCGGCCGGCGACCTCATCGCGTACGTCGAGGCCGACCTGCGCTTCCATCTCGGGCTGCTGGCGCTTGCGGGCAACGCCCATCTGGTGGACGTCGTACGGGACTTGCGGCGCCGCTCACGGCTGTACGGGCTGACCGCGCTCGTGGCGCAGGGGCGTCTGGAGGCGTCGGCCCAGGAGCACCTGGAGCTCCTCGACGCGCTGCTTGCGCGCGACGAGGACGCCGTACGGGAGGTGATGACCCGCCATCTGGGGCATGTCCGGGGGCTGTGGGCCAAGCCGTAGTAGGCGGTGGGAGGGCTGCTGCGGAGAAGTCTCCATTACGCAAACGGCTTGCATTCCTTGCGCTATTCTTGCGTACATGACGCGACGACTTGCGCAGGTGGCGAAGAAGGTCGGGGTCAGTGAGGCCACGGTCAGCCGGGTGCTCAACGGCAAGCCCGGTGTCTCCGACTCCACCCGCGAGGCGGTGCTCTCCGCGCTCGACGTCCTCGGCTACGAGCGGCCGACGCAACTTCGCGGGGAGCGGGCGCGGCTGGTCGGGCTCGTCCTTCCGGAACTGCAGAACCCGATCTTCCCGGCCTTCGCGGAGGTCATCGGCGGGGCGCTCGCCCAGCTCGGCCTCACGCCGGTGCTGTGCACGCAGACCAAGGGCGGTGTCTCGGAGGCCGACTACGTGGCGCTGCTGCTCCAGCAGCAGGTCTCCGGCGTGGTGTTCGCGGGCGGGCTGTACGCGCAGGCCGACGCGCCGCACGACCACTACCGCCGGCTCGCCGACCGCAACATCCCGGTCGTGCTGGTCAACGCCGCAATCGAGGACCTCGGTTTCCCCCGGGTCTCCTGCGACGACGCGGTCGCCGTCGAGCAGGCCTGGCGCCACCTGGCCTCCCTCGGACACGAGCGCATCGGGCTGGTCCTCGGGCCCGGCGACCACGTGCCGTCGGCGCGGAAGCTGGCGGCGGCCCGGGCGCTGGGCGTGGAGCTGCCGGACGAGCACGTCGCCCGGGCCATGTTCTCGATCGAGGGCGGCCACGCGGCGGCCGCCCGGCTCATCGACCGCGGGGTGAGCGGCATCATCTGCGCCAGCGACCCGCTCGCCCTGGGCGCGGTAAGGGCCGCCCGCCGCAAGGGACTTGGCGTCCCCACCGAGGTGTCCGTGGTCGGCTACGACGACTCCGCGTTCATGAACTGCACCGAGCCGCCGCTCACCACCGTCCGCCAGCCCATCGAGGCCATGGGCCGGGCGGCGGTGGAGCTGCTGAACGCCCAGATCGGCGGCAGCTCCGTACCCGCCGACGAACTGCTCTTCGAGCCGGAGCTGGTCGTGCGGGGGTCCACCGCGCAAGCGCCCCGCCGCTGAGATCCGGGGCAATCGCAAGGATCCAGCTGGCTGTCAAATAATTACAGACTATGCGCGACATCTTGCGGACGGATGTCGGCGGTGCTTGAGTGTGCGGCGCCAGCCAGGCCGACAGGCCTCGGCCCGGCGGCGCGCACCCCCGCGTGCTGCCGTGGGCCTTCCACGCTCCTGCCCAGAGGGGTCCACCGATGAGAAGCACCGGGTTCCGCCGCACCTTCCTGACGCTCATGGCCTGTTCGCTGACCCTCACCGCCTGCGGGTCGAGCGACGACACGGCCGACGGGAAGACCCGTATCACCGTCAACTGCATGCCGCCCAAGAGCGCGAAGGTAGACCGGAAGTTCTTCGAGGCGGACGTCGCCGCCTTCGAGAAGCAGAACCCGGACATCGACGTCGTCGCGCACGACGCGTTCCCCTGCCAGGACCCCAAGACCTTCGACGCCAAGCTCGCAGGCGGCCAGATGGAGGACGTCTTCTACACGTACTTCACCGACGCGGGGCACGTCGCCGACATCCACCAGGCCGCCGACATCACCCGCTACGTCAAGGACCTCAAGAGCTACGGCACCCTCCAGCAGCAACTGCGCGACATCTACACCGTCGACGGCAGGATCTACGGCATCCCGCGCACCGGCTACTCGATGGGCCTGATCTACAACAGGAAGCTCTTCGCGAAGGCGGGCCTGGACCCCGACAAGCCCCCGGCCACCTGGGATGAGCTGCGCGCCGACGCCAAGAGGATCGCCGCACTGGGCGGCGGCACGATCGGCTACGCCGACTACAGCGCCCAGAACCAGGGCGGTTGGCACTTCGCCGCCGAGCTCTACGCACAGGGCGGCGACGTCGTCAGCACCGACGGCAAGAACGCCACCGTCGACACCCCCCAAGGCAAGGCGGTGCTGCAGAACCTCAAGGACATGCGCTGGAGCGACAACTCCATGGGCAGCAAACAGCTGTTGGTCATCAACGACGTCCAGCAGCTGATGGGCTCCGGCAGGCTCGGCATGTACCTCTCCGCCCCCGACAACATCCCGATCCTCGTCAAGGAGAAGGGCGGCAACTACCAGGACCTCGCCCTCGCGCCCATGCCGGGCGGCCAGGGCACGCTCATCGGCGGCGACGGCTACATGTTCAACAAGAAGGACAGCCCGGAGCAGATCAAGGCCGGCCTGAAGTGGCTCGACCACATGTTCCTCACACCCGGCAAGGGCTTCCTCGGCGACTACGCCCGCGCGAAGAAGGCCGACGCCCCGGTGGGCCTGCCCGAGCCGCGCCTGTTCACCGGCGCCGCCGACGCCAAGGACCAGCAGGTCAAGAAGGCCAACGCCAACGTGCCCGTGAAGAACTACCAGGCCTTCCTCGACGGCAACCAGAACCTGGACATGAAGATCGAACCGCCGCACGCCCAGCAGATCTACTCGGTCCTCGACAGCGCCGTCTCCGCCGTCCTCACCAAGAAGGACGCCGACATCGACCAGCTCCTCAAGGACGCCTCCGGCAAGATCGACTCGATCCTGGCCCGGGGCTGACCCCACGATGAAGACCGCATCGCCGCCCGCGGCGCCACCCCGCACAGCCGTGCCCCGGGTGGCGGCCCCAGGGCCGGGCCCTCGCACCCGCCCGCTGCGCCGCCGACTCGCCGACCAGTCCCGCGCATACGCCTTCCTGCTCGGCGGCCTCCTGTGCTTCGCGCTGTTCTCCTGGTATCCGGCGATCCGTGCGGTCGTGATCGCGTTCCAGAAGTACACGCCCGGATCGGCGCCCGAGTGGGTCGGCACCGCCAACTTCACCCGCGTCCTGCACGACCCGGAGTTCACCGCCGCATGGCGCAACACCCTCACCTTCACGGTGCTGGCCCTGCTGATCGGCTTCGCCGTCCCCTTCGTGATGGCGCTCGTCCTCAACGAACTCCGGCACGCCAAGGCCTTCTTCAGAGTCGTGGTGTACCTGCCGGTGATGATCCCGCCGGTGGTCAGCGCCCTGTTGTGGAAGTGGTTCTACGACCCGGGGGCCGGCCTCGCCAACGAAGCGCTGCGCTTCCTGCACCTGCCCACCTCGAACTGGTCCAACGGCGCCGACACCGCCCTCGTCTCGCTCGTCATCGTCGCCACCTGGGCCAACCTCGGCGGCACCGTCCTCATCTACCTGGCCGCGCTGCAGAGCATCCCCGGCGAGCTGTACGAGGCGGCCGAACTCGACGGCGCGAGCCTCCTCCAGCGCATCCGCCATGTGACGATCCCTCAGACCCGGTTCGTCATCCTCATGCTGATGCTCCTTCAGATCATCGCCACCATGCAGGTCTTCACCGAACCCTTCGTCATCACCGGCGGCGGCCCCGAGAACGCCACCGTCACCGTCCTCTACCTGATCTACAAATACGCCTTCCTCTACAACGACTTCGGCGGGGCCTGCGCACTGAGCGTGATGCTTCTCCTCCTGCTCGGCGCCTTCTCCGCCCTCTATCTCCGGCTGACCCGCTCCGTGGGGGAGGACTCGTGAGCACCCGCACACTTCTCTCGCCGCTCGCCCTCGCCCGCCCACGGGGCAAGGTCCTCTACTGGACCGTGTTCACCGGCGTCGTCCTGCTCTTCGCGCTCGCCTTCCTCTTCCCCGTCTACTGGATGGTGACCGGCGCCATGAAGTCGCCGGACGAGGTCGTGCGCACACCGCCCTCCCTGGTGCCGGAGCGGTGGCATCTGTCCGGCTACACGGACGCCTGGGACCTGATGCAGCTCCCCACCCATCTGTGGAACACGGTGGTACAGGCCACCGGTGCCTGGCTGCTGCAACTGGTGTTCTGCACGGCCGCCGCGTACGCCCTGTCCAAGCTGAAGCCCGCGTTCGGCAGGCTGATTCTCGGCGGCATCCTCGCGACCCTGATGGTCCCGGCCCAGGCGCTGGTCGTCCCGAAGTACCTGACCGTCGCCGACCTACCGCTGCTGCACACCAGCCTGCTCAACGACCCGCTCGGCATCTGGCTGCCCGCCGTCGCCAACGCCTTCAACCTCTACCTGCTCAAGCGCTTCTTCGACCAGATCCCGCGCGACGTCCTGGAGGCCGCCGAGATCGACGGCGCCGGACCCCTGCGCACCCTGTGGTCGATCGTGCTGCCCATGTCCCGGCCGGTCCTCGGCGTCGTGTCGATCTTCGCGCTCGTCGCCGTCTGGCAGGACTTCCTCTGGCCGCTGATGGTCTTCTCCGACACCGACAAACAGCCCATCAGCGTGGCACTCGTCCAGCTGTCGCAGAACATCCCGCTGACCGTCCTCATCGCCGCCATGGTCATCGCCAGCATCCCCATGGTCGCCATGTTCCTGGTGTTCCAGCGCCACATCATCGCCGGGATCAGCGCGGGCAGCACCAAGGGCTGACGCCGCCTCCACCTACCGAAAGGCACGCATCGTGGGACAGCCCACCCCTGCCCGCAGCCAGGCCGACTGGTGGCGCTCCGCCGTCATCCACCAGGTGTACGTCCGCAGCTTCGCGGACGGCGACGGCGACGGCACCGGCGACCTCGCGGGCGTCCGCGCCAAGCTCCCCTACCTCGCCGAACTCGGCGTGGACGCCCTGTGGTTCAACCCCTGGTACCTGTCACCGATGAAGGACGGCGGCTACGACGTCGCCGACTACCGCGCCGTCGACCCGGCCTTCGGCACCCTCGCCGAGGCGGAGAAGCTCATCGCCGAGGCACGGGAGTCGGGCATCCGCACCATCGTCGACATCGTGCCGAACCATGTCTCCGACCAGCACCCCTGGTTCCGCGCCGCCCTCGCCGGCGGCCCCGAGCGCGAGCTGTTCCACTTCCGCCCCGGACGCGGCCCGAGCGCCGAACTCCCGCCCAATGACTGGGAGTCACAGTTCGGCGGCCCCGCCTGGACCCGTGTGCCCGACGGCGCCTGGTACCTCCACCTCTTCGCGCCCGAGCAGCCCGACCTCAACTGGGCGCACCCCGCCGTCCGCCAGGAACACGAGGACGTGCTGCGCTTCTGGTTCGAGCGGGGCGTGGCCGGCGTCCGCATCGACTCGGCCGCCCTGCTCGTCAAGGACCCGGACCTGCCCGACTTCGTCGAGGGCCGCGACCCGCACCCCTACGTCGACCGCGACGAACTCCATGCCGTGTACCGCTCCTGGCGGGCGATCGCCGACACCTACGACGGTATCTTCGTCGGCGAGGTCTGGCTCCCCGACACCGAACGCTTCGCCCGCTACCTGCGCCCCGACGAACTGCACACCGCCTTCAACTTCTCCTTCCTGTCGTGCCCTTGGGACGCGGGAAGGCTGCGGACGTCGATCGACGACACCCTCGCCGAACACGCCCCGGTCGGCGCGCCCGCCACCTGGGTGCTGTGCAACCACGACGTGACGCGCACCGTCACCCGCTACGGCCGCGCGGACACCGGCTTCGACTTCGCCGCGAAGACCTTCGGCACACCGACCGACCTCGCCCTCGGCACCCGACGTGCCCGCGCAGTCGCCCTGCTGTCGCTCGCCCTGCCCGGCGCCGTCTACCTCTACCAGGGCGAGGAACTCGGCCTGCCCGAGGCGGAGATACCCCTCGACCGCATCCAGGACCCGATGCACTTCCGGTCGGGCGGCACCGATCCGGGCCGGGACGGCTGCCGGGTCCCGCTGCCGTGGGCCGCCGACGCCCCCTACGCCGGTTTCGGCTCGCGGGAGGAACCCTGGCTCCCGCAGCCGGAGGGCTGGGCCTCGTACGCCGCCGACCGCCAGGCCGCGGACCCCGGCTCGATGCTCTCCCTCTACCGGGAGGCGCTGCGCATCCGGCCCGTCTTCGGCGAGGGCCCCCTCACCTGGCTGCCCGCCCCCGAGGGCGTCCTCGCGTTCGCCCGCGCGGCAGGCCCGGTGTGCGTCGTGAACCTCGCGGACACCCCGGCCGATCTCCCCGCGCACTGCCGACTCCTGCTCTCCAGCGGCCCCTTGACGGCCGACGGACGGCTCCCGCAGGACACGGCGGCCTGGATTCGCGTCTGAAGCCGCCCCTGTCGCACCTCGCTATCCCCGCACCCCCACCATGAAGGGATCAGCACATGCACACCTCAAGAACTGTCAGGCTCATGCCAACATCGGCAGCCGCCGCCGTGGCCGTCGTCCTCGCCGCCGGCATGCTCGGCGCCGGCCCGGCGCACTCCGCGGTGGCCGCCGCCGGCGCCGATCTCCCCTTCACCTCGGTCGAGGCCGAAGCCGCCACGACCACGGGCACGAAGATCGGCCCCGATTACACCCAGGGCACCCTCGCCTCGGAGGCCTCCGGACGCCAGGCCGTACGACTGGACAGCGGGCAGCGCGTCGAGTTCACCGTGCCAGGCGCGGCCAACGCGGTGAACGTCGCCTACAGCGTCCCCGACGGCCAGTCCGGCACGCTCGACGTGAACGTCAACGGCACCAGGCTCGCCAGGACCCTCGCCGTCACCGCCAAGTACTCCTACGTCGACACCAGTTGGATCCCGGGCGCCAGGACCCACCACTTCTTCGACAACGCCCGGCTGCTGCTCGGCCGGGACGTACACGCCGGCGACAAGGTGGCCTTCGAGGCGACGGGCACCCAGGTGAGCGTGGACGTCGCCGACTTCGAGCAGGTCGCGGCGGCGGCCGGCAAACCCGCGGGTGCGGTCTCCGTCACCGACAAGGGTGCCGACCCCAGCGGCCAGGGCGACTCCACGCAGGCCTTCCGGGACGCCATCGCCGCCGCCCAAGGGGGAGTGGTGTGGATCCCGCCGGGCGACTACCGCCTCACCTCCTCGCTCAGCGGCGTCGCGAACGTCACCCTCCAAGGCGCGGGCAACTGGCACTCCGTCGTGCACACCTCGCGCTTCATCGACCAGAGCAACTCGGCCGGAGGCGTCCACCTCAAGGACTTCGCCGTGCTCGGCGAGGTCACCGAACGCGTCGACTCCAATCCGGACAACTTCGTCAACGGATCGCTGGGGCCGGGCAGTTCGGTCTCCGGAATGTGGCTTCAGCACCTCAAGGTCGGCCTCTGGCTGACGGGCAACAACGACAACCTCGTCGTGGAGAACAACCGCATCCTCGACACCACTGCCGACGGCCTCAACCTCAACGGCAACGCACGAGGCGTCCGCGTCCGCGGCAACTTCCTGCGCAACAACGGCGACGACGCCCTCGCCATGTGGTCGCTCTACTCGCCCGACACGAACAGCAGCTTCGAGAACAACACCATCACGCAGCCCAACCTCGCCAACGGCATCGCGATCTACGGCGGCACCGATCTCGCGGTCAAGAACAACCTGGTCTCCGACACCAACGCCCTCGGCAGCGGTATCGCCATCTCCAACCAGAAGTTCCTGGATCCCTTCTCCCCGCTCGCGGGCACCATCACCGTCTCCGGCAACACCCTTGTCCGCACCGGCGCGATGAACCCCAACTGGAACCACCCGATGGGCGCGCTGCGCGTCGACTCGTACGACAGCGCCATCGAGGCGAACGTCGCCATCACCGGCACCACGATCACCGACAGCCCCTACAGCGCCTTCGAGTTCGTGTCCGGCGGCGGCCACGGCTATGCGACCAGGA
This sequence comes from Streptomyces sp. SAS_270, assembly GCF_052543295.1. Taxonomy (NCBI): domain Bacteria; kingdom Bacillati; phylum Actinomycetota; class Actinomycetes; order Kitasatosporales; family Streptomycetaceae; genus Streptomyces; species Streptomyces sp. SAS_270. The sequence continues at coordinate 7,681 of NZ_JBMNDS010000103.1, read as the reverse complement.
ACATCACGGTCGACGGTGCGACCGTCCAGAACACCGGCACAGTCGTCGTACAGGCGGAGTCGCAGGGCGCCGCCAGGTTCAGCAACGTCCGGGCCACGGCGGTGGGCTCGGCCGGCATCTACAACTGCCCCTACCCGACCGGCTCCGGCACCTTCACTCTCGCCGACGGCGGCGGCAACTCCGGCTGGAACAGCACCTGGTCCGACTGCTCCACCTGGCCCCGGCCCGGTGCCGGAAACCCCGACCCCGACCCGGCCCGCAACCTCGCCAAGGGCCGCCCGGCCACGGCCACCGGCTCGCAGGACGTCTACACACCCGGCAAGGCGGTCGACGGTGACGCCAACACGTACTGGGAGTCGACGAACAACGCCTTCCCGCAGGCCTGGACCGTCGACCTCGGCTCAACTCAGCCCGCCCGCCGTCTTGTTCTGAAGCTGCCGCCCGCTGCGGCCTGGCAGACACGCACGCAGACGCTGTCCGTGCAGGGCAGCACGGACGGCTCGGCATACACGACGGTCGTCGCCTCGCACGAATACCGCTTCGACCCGGCCACCGGCAACACCGTGACCGTGACCCTCCCCGGCAGCACGAACCTGCGCTACCTGAGGCTGAACGTCACCGCCAACACCGGCTGGCCCGCTGCCCAGTTCAGCGAGGTGGAGGCGTATCTGTCCTGAGGTCCGGGGGTGTCCCGCGCTTCGCCGCCTGGATCTGCTCGTACACATGGGTCCGCAGTTCGGCGAAGCGCGGGGCGACCCGGGTGTGCAACTGGTCGCGCTCGTCCGGGAGATCGACCTTGAGCTGCTCCTGCACGACGGTGGGGGAGGCGGACAGGACGATCACCCGCTCGCCGAGGTAGACGGCCTCGTCGATGTCGTGGGTCACGAAGAGGATCGTGATGCCACGCTCCCGCCACAGGCCGCGCACCAGATCCTCCAGGTCGGCGCGTGTCTGCGCGTCCACGGCGGCGAAGGGCTCGTCCATCAGCAGCACACGGGGTTCGTACGCCAGGGCGCGGGCGATGGCCACCCGCTGCTGCATACCGCCCGACAGCTGCCACGGGTAGGCCCCGGCTGCATCGGCCAGGCCGACCGAGTGCAGCGCGTCCGCGACCAGCTCGCGGCGCCGCGCCTTGCTGAACTGCTTCTGTCGCAGCGGGAGTTCGACGTTGGCGCCGACCCGCATCCAGGGGAACAGGCTGCGCCCGTACTCCTGGAACACGAACGCCATCCCGGGCGGCGGCCCGCTCACCGGCCGGCCCTCCAGGACGACATCACCCGCGGTCGGTGCCAGCAGGCCGCCCACGCACTTCAGCAGGGTCGTCTTGCCGCAGCCCGACGGGCCCACGAGACAGACCAGTTCGCCCGTCTCCACGGTGAAGGTGAGGTCCCGCAGCGCCTCCACACGGCGTCCGGAGCCCTCGTAGACCTTGCGCAGGCCGGCCACGGAGAGGAGCGGGTGCATCGGCTGCCCTTTCGAGAGCTTCACGGGGACCGCCGGGACGCCGCGCGCAGGCCGTGGTACCAGCCGAGCACGCGCCGCTCGACCAGGCGGAAGACGACCGAGAGGAGAAACCCGAGCAGGCCGAGCACGAGGATTCCGGTCCACATGTCGGGGATCGCGAAGCCGCGCTGGAACTGGACGATCGTGAAGCCGAGCCCGTCGCTGGCCGCGAACATCTCGCTGATGACCATCAGGATGATGCCGAGCGACAGGGCCTGCCGCAGGCCGGCGAAGATCTGCGGGCTCGCCGCGCGCAGCACCACGTGCCGCAGCCGTGCGACGCCGGTGATGCCGTACGAGCGCGCCGTCTCGGACATCACGGCGTCGACCGCGCGTACGCCCTCCACCGTGTTGAGCAGGATCGGCCAGACGCAGCCGCTCGCGATCACGAGGACCTTCATCGTGTCGCCGATGCCCGCGAACAGCATGATGACCGGGACGAGCGCGGGCGGCGGGATGGCCCGCAGGAACTCCAGGACCGGCTCGCACACCGCCCGTACCCGGCGGTAGGAGCCGATCACGGTACCCAGCGCCACCCCGGCGACGGCCGCGACGGCGTACCCGCCGAGCAGGCGTTCCATGCTGGGCAACAGGTCGTGGCTCACCCGCTCACCCGTCCAGACGTCCGGGAACGTGGTGAGGATCGTGCGCAGCGGCGGCCAGTACACGTTCGTGCTGCCGTCGGACGCCAGCCACCAGCCCGCGACGAGCAGCGCCGGCAGCGCGACGACGAAGAGGACGCGCGCGAGCACGCGCTTCACACCGCCACCTCCCCGCGCACCGACTGGTGCCAGGCCAGCGCCCGCCGCTCCACCGTGCGGGCGCCCACGTTGATCAGCAGTCCGAGCACGCCGGTGACGACCACCAGCGCGTACATGTCCGGCACTGCCTGTGAGGCCTCCGCGACCGCGAGGCGCGCACCCAACCCCGGTGCGCCGATGACGAGTTCGGCGGTCACGGCGAGGATGAGCGCGACCGAGGCGGCCAGCCGCACCCCCGTCATGACGTACGGCAGAGCCGTCGGCCACAGCACATGACGGATCCGCGCCCAGGTGCCGAGGCCGTACGAGCGGGCCGTCTCGTCCGCGACCGGGTCGACGTCCTGGACGCCGTACAGGACCTGGATGAGGACCTGCCAGAAGGAGGCGTACACGACGAGCAGGAGGACCGAGCGCAGTTCGCTGCCGTAGAGCAGGACCGCGAGCGGGATCAGCGCCACCGACGGGATCGGGCGCAGGAACTCGATGGTGGACGCGGTCGCCTCGCGCAGATGGGGGACCACCGAGACGAGCACGCCCACGACGATGCCCGCACCGACCGCGATCGCGAGGCCGAGCCCCCAGCCGGCGAGGGTGTCGCCGAGCGCGCTCCAGAACGTGCGGTCGCCGAACTCGTCGGCGAGTGCGCCGGCGATGCGGCTGGTCGGCGGGAAGTAGTCGTCGTCGACGAGACCGAGCCGCGGCACCGCCTCGCCCAGGGCGAGGAAGACCGCGAGTCCGGCCGTGCCCAGTGCGGCGCTCTCACCCCTCACGGCAGCAGCTTGTCCAGGTCGGGTGTCTTCTTGAACAGCCCGTCCTGCTCGCCCAGTTTCTCCAGCGACTCGATCGAGGCGCGGTCCGGCTCGGCCGGCCATTTCGGCAGGGTCACCCTCGCCAGCACGGCCGCGGGGATCTTCGTGTACGTGGTGACGATCGCGCGGACCTCGCCCGGGTGGGCGTCGGCGTAGGCGAGGGACTCCGCGGTGGCCTCCTGGAACTTCTTCACCAGGTCCGGGTGCTGCTGCGCGTACTGCGTGGAGGTGAAGTACATGGCGACGGTGAGGTTCTTCGCGATGTCGACCAGCGAGGACGCGATCTCCGTGCCGCCCTGGCTCCTGATGGTGGCGAGGGCCGGCTCGACGACCATCGCGGCGTCGATCCGGCCCTTGTCGAGGGCGGCGGGCATCTGGTCGAAGGCCAGCTCGACGAACGTGACCTTGTCGGGGTCGGCGCCCGCCTTGCGCATCGACGCGCGCACCGCGGTCTCGTTGATGTTCTTCAGGGTGTTGACGGCGACCTTCTTGCCCTCCAGGTCCTTCGCCGACTTGAGCGAGCTGCCCTTCTTCACGACCATGGCGCCGAAGTCCTTGCCCGCCACCCCTGTTGAGGCCACTCCGTTGGCGACCGCCTTCACCGGGACGCCGTTGCTCTGGGCGATCATCAGCGAGGTCATGTTGGAGAACCCGAACTGGAACTGGCCGCTGACGACGCCCGGCACGATCGCCGCGCCGCCCTGCGCCATCGTCATCGACAGCTTCAGGCCGCGTTTGCTGTAGAAGCCCTTCTGCCGGCCCAGGTAGAGGGGTGCGACATCGACGATGGGGATGAGCCCCATATTGAGGGTCGTGGTCCCGCCGGACGACGCGTTCTTCCCCGAGCTCCCTGAGGAGTCGGAGGAACCGCAGGCCGTGGCGGCGACCAGCACGGTGGCGGCCGCCAGGCCGACGAGCAGACGACGCATTTCTCCCCCTGTTGGGACCCGAGGTGCTCCGACAGGCTGTGCGCGGACAACACAGATGTGTTCAAGCGCGAACGTAGAGTGCGCCTGATGAGGGGTCAATGCCTGTGTCACAGTGGATTGTTGACAATTTCTGTGGCTCTCTCGCAGCATGCGCACAGCCTGTCCCCGAGGGACCCGGGCGGCCCAGGTCAGAGGTCCAGCACCAGCCGCTTCCCGCGACACCGGGACACACAGATCATCATCGTCTCCCCGGCCTCCCGCTCCTCGTCGCTCAGCACCGAGTCCCGGTGCTCCGGCGTGCCGTCGAGGACGTCGGTCTCGCAGGTGCCACAGGTGCCCTCGGTGCAGGAGTACAGCACCTCGACGCCGGCGGACTTCACCGTGTCGAGGACGGAGACGTTCGGCGGCACGGTCAGCGTCTGCCCCGAGCGCGACAGCACGATCTCGAACTCGCTGTCCGGTCCTGTCAGTTGGGACTTCGGCGCGAAGCGCTCGACGCGCAGCTGTCCGGCGGGGCAGCGTTCCTCCACGGCGTCCAGCAGCGGCCCCGGCCCGCAGCAGTAGACGAGGGTGTCGGCCGGAAGCCCGGCGAACTCGGCGTCGAGGTCGAGCAGTCCGGTCTCGTCCTGGGGCGCGATCCGCACCCGGTCGCCGTAACGGGCCAACTCCCCGGCGAAGGCGATCGATTGACGGCTGCGGCCGCCGTACAGCAGCGTCCACTCCGCGCCCGCCGCCTCGGCCGCGGCGAGCATCGGCAGGATGGGGGTGATGCCGATGCCGCCCGCGACGAAGCGGTAGCGGGGGGAGGGCTCCAGCGCGAAGTGGTTGCGCGGACCACGGACGCGGACCTTGTCACCCTCGCCCAACTGCCCGTGCACATACGCCGATCCGCCGCGCCCCTCCGGTTCCCTGAGCACCGCGACGCGCCAGCCGGACCGGTCGGCCGGGTCGCCGCACAGCGAGTACTGCCGCTCCAGGTCCGGCCCGAGCAGGACGTCGATGTGGGCGCCCGGCTCCCAGGCCGGGAGCTCCTCGCCCAGCGGATGACGGAGGGTCAGGGCGAGCACGCCGTCGGCCGCCGTCTCCCGGCGGTCGACGACGAGTTCGGCTTCGTAGGAGATCATGAGCGGGGTCCTTGCGGCTCGTGGCCCTCGGGGTGTGCGAGCATCCACTCCCACATCTCGATCGGGTCCTGGGCGGTGTGCTCGGCGCCGCAGTGGCACGTGCCGTGCAGGACGTCGGTGCCCGGGAGCCAGTCGACGCGGTAGATCTCGCGCGGCGTCTGGGGAATCAGCCTGGTCACTGGACCTTCTCCACGGGCTTCTCGCCCTCCTCGACGAGCCGGGCGAGGATACGGCGGGCGGCGAGACCGCCCGTGTCGATGTTGATGCTCAGCTCCTGGTACCCGGCCCGCTCCGAACCCAGCGTCCGCTGCAGCAGGTTGAGCGCGTCGACGTCCTGCATCACGACCGTGTGGTTGAAGTCCCGCAGGAACGTGGTGACTTCCTCGTCGTCGCGCGCGAAGTCCCTTGAGACCGCCCAGAAGTCGTACACCTTGCCGTCGCCGGACGGCGTGATCGCGTACGTGATCTCGGTGTGGAAGGCGTTCGGGTCGCTGCCGTCCGCCTCGGGCAGCACACCGACCGGCGCGATGCGGCTGTGCAGCAGATACAGACAGGGCGCGAAGTACTCGATGTCCTGCCAGCGCGTGATCCGCCCCTCGATACCGGTCGAACGGGCGTAGAAGGGCGGGCACTCGGCGTCGTCCATGTGCCGGCTGACCCGCACGATGCCCGCGCCCTCGTCGACCTCGGTGGTGATCGGCGTCTCGGCGACCTCGGGCGTACCGATGTACCCGCCGTGGAGGTACGTCTCGTGGGACAGGTCGAGGAGGTTGTCGACGAGAAGCCCGTAGTCGGCGTCGATGGGCTCCATGCCGCACACCGTGGTCCACTCCGGCGAGTCCATGTGCCGGGCCCGCGGAATCGCCGCCGGGTCGGCGAGATCGGGGTCGCCGATCCAGACCCAGACGAACAGGTCCTGCTCGACGACCGGGTACGAGGCGACGCGCGCGGTACGCGGTATGCGCTTCTGACCGGGCACGTACACACAGGTGCCCGTCGTGTCGTACGTGAACCCGTGGTAGCCGCACACGATCCGGTCCCCGTCGAGCCGGCTCTCCGACAGCGGGAAGCGCCGGTGCACACATCGATCCGACAGTGCGACGACCGCCCCGTCGTCCTCGGTCCGGTAGAAGACGAGCGGCTCACCGAGGACGGTCCGTCCGAGCAGCTCACGGCCGACCTCGTGCGTGTAGGCGGCTACGTACCACTGGTTCCTGGCGAAGGCGGTCATGTGAGGCATGGGGTTCCCGTCCCTGTGGGCGGGGCGTCTTCGCCCCGCGTGCCGTGGTTGGAATCAGAGTCGTGAGGGTTGCGGTGGCTCGGCAAGGTGGCTTCTGCCAGGCGGAAGGACTTCTGTAAAGAGGCTGGTCAGAGCACTGTTCTGTCCGTCCCTGTTCGCCGGAGGGGAGGGCCGGGTGCTGAGTTGGTGCCCTCGAAGATCAGAGGTGGCGTAGGAACCGGCGATCGCGAACCCGGAGAGCCGGCCGTTGGTACTCCTGACAGGTGCGTCATCCGGCATCGGGAAAAGCAAACCCCGCTCGCGCTGGTCGGAGCGGGGTTTGACGCGGCCGGATCAAAGAAGTCGTCCGGTGGCAGTCTGCTCGCTCGTCTATGGCGCTGTGAAGAGCATGGGGAAGCGCAGGCCCAGCCACGGTTTGCGGCCCCAGGCGACGACCTTGGCGCGGGCCATGGCGGTGGGGGCGGTCCAGCGGCCCAGGGCGAGGAGGAGGAAGGCGACGGGGTCGATGGCTATCGTGCAATCGGGGCGCCGGGGAGGGGCGTCGGTGAGCGTGGGCACGCCGTCCGCGAAGGTGACGGCGAAGCGGTCGCGGCCGATCCGCAACAGATAGCACGCATGGTGGCCGGCCGCGTCGGCGTTCACCACACGCGGCATGGCCAGTCGCATGAAGGGCAGCGTGAACGCGACCACTTCCCGGTTGACCATGTGGGGCCCGCGCAGGGCGACCGCGATGTCGTATCCGTGCCCGAGCAGGTGCGTGAGCAGATACGAACTCAGGGTGACCATGTCCATCGGCCCCATCGGCGTCAGCACCGCCTCCCGCGGACTGCGGCCGGCCGCGGCCGCAACGAAGGCCCGGGCGGTATCCGCGATCTCCGCGCCGAGGACCGCCGGATCCCGCTGCGGAAAGACGGCCAGAGCCGCACGGTTGGCCGCCGCGAGACCGCTCGGCGTCCCATCGCCGTAGGGGCGGTCCTCGCCCGCCCCGAGGTCCGCCATCAGCTTCCCCGCCAGCGCGAGGTGCGCCGCCGCCTCTCCCACTGTCCACTCCGCGCCCGGCAGCGGCGTCCGTGGGTCGGCCCCTGCCTCCAGCAGCTCCGCGATCCGGTCGGCAGTGGCGACGATGGCATCCTCGGGTGTCATGAACGCGATCGTGTCGGGGCTCGGACTTCGTGTCCAGTGCCCTGTCGATCACGCTTGCCGCCGGTACCTGAAGAATCACCTACCGGGGGTACGGAGTGGGCGACAGGGGCGCTTTGGCCGATGCGATCACGCGGGAGTTCCGTGCCGGCGCAGGCTCCCCGCCGCCACATGG
>NZ_JBMNDS010000102.1:0-32991 GCF_052543295.1 Streptomyces sp. SAS_270 | reverse complement strand
CCCCCCCCCCCCCCCCCCCCCCCCCCCCCCCCCCCCCCCCCCCCCCCCCCCCCCCCCCCCCCGCCACCTGTCTGTCTGCCTACCTACTTGCCACGGCCAGCCGCAGCGTCTGCACCTCGAAGGGCCGCAGCGACACGGCCACCGCGTCCCCGTCGGCGTCCACCGGCGTCAGGGGGCGCTCCAGCAGGTCGGTGATCTGTGCGTCCGCCAGCGGGAAGCCGGTGCGCAGCACGCCCTGGGCGCGCCCGCCGCGGCACTCGTACAGCCGCACCACCACGTCACCGGAGCCGTCGTCGGCGAGCTTGACCGCCTCCACGGTGACGCCGTCGCCGTCCACGGAGACGACCGGGCGCGGGGCGCCTGCCGCGTCCGCGACCCGCAGGGGCAGGTTGAGCGCGTAGCCCTCGGCGACCGCGTCCTCGACGCTCGCGCCGGGCAGCAGGGCGTAGGTGAAGCGGTGCCTGCCCTGGTCGGCCTCGGGGTCCGGCACGCGCGGGGCGCGGACCAGGCTGAGGCCGACCGTGGTCGTCGTACCGCCGTCCTCGCGGACCGTGCGGGTGACGTCGTGGCCGTACGTCGAGTCGTTGATGACCGCGACGCCGTAGCCCGGTTCGCCGAGGTGCACCCAGCGGTGGCCGTAGACCTCGAAGCGGGCCGCTTCCCAGCTGGTGTTGGTGTGGGTGGGGCGCTGGACATGGCCGAACTGGATCTCGGCGGAGGAGTGGGGCGCCCGGATGTCCACCGGGAAGTACGCCTTGAGGATCTTCTCGGCCTCGTGCCAGTCGATGTCGGTCTCGATGTCGATGCGGGGGCTGCCGGCGCGGACGGTGATCGTCTGCGTGATGTGCGAGCCCTTGCCGAAGGACCGCTCCACCTTCAGTGCGCCGAGCAGCGGACCGTCCTCGGCCACCGTGACCGACTCCGGGTCGAGCAGGTCCGTGTAGCGGTTCTTGTAGTGCTTGTCGATGTCCCAGGCGTCCCAGTAGTTGGGCAGGTCCGTGTGCAGGCGGAGCAGGTTGCCCTGGCCGGCGACGACCTCGCGGCCGGCGACGAGGTCGCGCACGGAGGACAGTGTGCCGTCCTCGGCCACCTCGACGCGGACCAGCCCGTTGTCGAGGACGCGGCCGGTGACCGTCACCGGCCGGGCGGGCTCGGCGCCTTCCAGGGCCGCGCTGCCGTTCGCCGGTACCTCCACGTACGCCGGGTCGCCGGCCGCCGTGCGGACCACCTCGGCCCGGTCGAACGGACTCGTGTTGAAGACCCGCGCCCCGCCACCGCCGAGCGCGGCGACCGCCTCGGCCGTCAACACCTCCAGCTCCTCGGCCACCCGCGCGTATTCGGCCTCCGCCTCGCGGTGCACCCAGGCGATCGAGGACCCCGGCAGGATGTCGTGGAACTGGTGGAGCAGGACCGTCTTCCAGAGCCGGTCGAGCTTCTCGTACGGGTAGGCGTAGCCCGGCGCGTGCAGTGCGGCCGTGGTCGCCCACAACTCGGCCTCGCGCAGCTTGTGTTCGCTGCGCCGGTTGCCCTGCTTGGTGCGGGCCTGGGAGGTGTAGGTGGCCCGGTGCAGCTCCAGGTAGAGCTCGCCGACCCAGACCGGGGCGTCGGGGTATTCCTCGCGGGCGGCGGCGAAGAACGCGTCGGGGTGCTCGATCACGACCTTGGGCGAGCCCTCCAGGTCGGCGAGCCTGCGCGCGCGTTCCATGATCTCGCGGGTGGGACCGCCACCGCCGTCGCCCCAGCCGAACGGCGCCAGTGAGCGCGTACCGCGGCCCTTGTCGGCGTAGTTGCGGACGGTGCGGGACATCTCCTCGCCGCTGAAGCGGGCGTTGTAGGTGTCGATGGGCGGGAAGTGCGTGAAGATGCGGGTGCCGTCGATGCCCTCCCACCAGAAGGTGTGGTGGGGCAGCTTGTTGGTCTGGTTCCAGGACAGCTTCTGGGTCAGGAACCACTCGTTGCCTGCGAGCTTGGCGAGCTGCGGGTAGGCCGCGTTGTAGCCGAAGGAGTCGGGCAGCCAGACGCCCTTGGTCTCGACGCCGAAGTGGTCCATGAAGAACCGCTTGCCGTGCACCAGCTGGCGGGCGATCGCCTCGCCGCCGGGCAGGTTGCCGTCGGCCTCCACCCACATGCCGCCGACCGGCGCCCACTGGCCCTTCTTCACGGACTCCTGGATCCGGGCCCACACCTGCGGGTAGTTGTCGCGCACCCACTCGTACTGCTGGGCCTGCGAGCAGGCGAAGATGAAGTCGTCGTACTCGTCGGCGAGCGCGGTGACGTTGGAGAAGGTGCGGGACGTCTTGCGCTTGGTCTCGCGGATCGGCCACAGCCAGGCGGAGTCGATGTGCGCGTGGCCGACACCGGAGACGGTGTGGGCGCTGGCGTGCGCGGGCCTGGCCAGGGCGGGCCTGAGCACGGCGCGGACGTCCGCCGCGGAGCCGGAGATGTCGTCCAGGTCCAGCACGTCCAGGGCGCGGTCCAGGGTGTGCATGATCTCGTGGCGGCGCGGCTCGTGCTCGCCGAGCTCCAGCATCAGTTCGCGCAGCACCTGGACGTCGAGGTCGAGGTGGAAGACCTCCTCGTCGAGGACGGCGATGTCGGCGCGCCGGAAGGTGTAGAGGGGCTTGTCGCCGGCGGTGAGGACGTCGCCGAGCGGCGTCGGGCGGGCGAAGTCATTGGCCAGGATGTCGGGGTTGGAGGCCGCCTCGACCAGGTAGTCGATCGTCTCGCCGCCCGTCACCGGATTGCCGATCGGCACGTACTGGTTGAGCGGGTTGACCGCCTTCAGCGGTGTCCCGTCCGTGCGGTGGACGAGGGCCTCGGCCTGGTTGCCGGGCCAGTCACCGGTGAAGCCGAGGTCGATGACGGCCTCGACGCGCTTGCCGGCCCACTCGGCGGGCACCTCGCCGCGCATCCGGAACCAGGTCGTGCCCCAGGGCGGACCCCACGGGGTGTCCATGGCGAAGGGCTCGTAGCCGGCGGCGGAGGCCTCCTCGAAGGAGACCGGCTCCCCCGGCGCCTGCCACGCCTCGACCTCGAAGGGGACGCAGGCCGCGTGGATCGCGGGCTTGATGCGCTGGTTGTGGATGCGCTCTGCGCGCTCCTCGATCCGGCGGCGTTCGTCGTGCATGGCGGTTCTCCAGAAGAAAGAGAGGGAAAGCGCTTTCCGGCGAGGGGTTACCCAAGATACGCGAGGCCGGGATGGACCTCGGTGTAGCCCTCGACCAGCCGACGGGCCACGTTCACGGAGTCGACGAGCGGATGCAGCGCGAAGGCCTTCACCGCGGTCGCACGGGAGCCGGACTCCGCCGCGGAGAGCACCTCGCGCTCGACCGCCTTCACCGCGCAGACCAGGCCGGTCGCGTGGTCGGGCAGCGGGGCGACGGCGACCGGGTGCGCTCCGTTGGCGTCGACCAGGCATGGCACCTCGATGACGGCGTCGGCGTCGAGGGCCGAGAGGGTGCCGTGATTGCGCACGTTGAGGATCAGTGTGGTGCGCTCGTCGCGGGCGATGGCCCGCATCAGGGCGAGCGCCACCTTCTCGTAGCCGCCGGAGAGGTCGTCGGCGTCCCGTTCGCCGGCGCCCGCGGTCTCTCGGTTCTCGGACATGTACGTGGCCTCGCGCTCGGCCCGGGTGCGGTCCCAGACGGACAGGGCCGAGGCGTCGGTGCGCTTCATCTCCTCGTAGAACCGGGCCTGCTGGTCGCGGAGGAAGGCGCCGCGGGTCTTCTCGGCCTGGCTGTAGGAGAGGACCGCCTCGCGGTTGTAGTAGTAGTAGTGCAGGTACTCGTTCGGGACGGCGCCGAGGGACTGGAGCCATTCCGGGCCGAAGAGCTTGCCCTCCTCGAAGGAGCCGAGCAGTTCGGTGTCGGCGAGCAGGCGCGGGAGCTCGTCCCGGCCGGCGACGCGCAGGCCGCGCACCCAGCCGAGGTGGTTGAGGCCGACGTAGTCGATGAACGCCTCGCGCGGGTTCGCGCCCAGCACCCGGGCGATACGGCGGCCGAGGCCGACCGGCGAGTCGCAGATGCCGATGACCCGGTTGCCGAGATGGCGGGACATGGCCTCGGTGACCAGTCCTGCCGGGTTGGTGAAGTTGATGACCCAGGCGTCGGGGGCGAGCTTGGCCACGCGCCGCGCGATGTCGACGGCCACGGGCACGGTGCGCAGGCCGTAGGCGATGCCGCCCGCGCCGACCGTCTCCTGGCCGAGGACGCCCTGCGCGAGGGCGACCCGTTCGTCGTTCGCGCGGCCCTCCAGGCCACCGACGCGGATCGCGGAGAACACGAAGTCGGCGCCGCGCAGTGCCTCGTCGAGGTCGGTGGTGGCCGTCACCTGTGGCGCGTCGGGGACCTGGGAAGCCTGTTCGGCGAGCACCCGGGTGACCGCGGACAGCCTCGCCGCGTCCAGGTCGTGCAGCACCACCCGGGTGACGCGGCCCTCGGCGCGGTCCCCGAGGAGTGCCCCGTACACGAGCGGTACGCGGAATCCGCCGCCGCCCAGAATCGTCAGCTTCACGCTGCCCCTGCCTCTCCTGCCACGACCACGTCGACGCCCGCCTCCTCCAGGGAGGCGCGTGTCGCCGCGTCCACCGGCGCGTTCGTCACCACCACGTCCAGGTCCTCGGGCCCGCAGACCTTCGCCATCCCGGTGCCCGGGAACTTGGCGGCGTCGGCGAGCAGGACCACCCGGTCGCTCGCCTTGATCATGGCTCGCTTGACCGGCACCTCGACGACCGTGGTGTCCATCACCTGACCGCCGGGCCGTACTCCACTGGTACCCAGGAAGAGCCAGTCGGCGTGCAGCTGGCGGAGGTTGTCCTCGGTGAGGAAGCCGACCAGGGAGCGGTACTCGCGGCGGACCATGCCGCCGAGCAGCACCAGGTCGATGTCCTCGTCGTCGGCGAGTTCCTCGTAGACCACGAGGTTGCTGGTGATCACGGTGATGCGGCGGCCGTGCAGCTGCCGGGCGAGCCGGTAGGCGGTGGTGCCGATGTCGAGCAGCACCGACTGGCCGTCCGCGACCATCGCCGCGGCGTGCGCGGCTATCACGTCCTTCTCGGACACCCGGACCTCGGCGACCTCGGCGAAGGGCTGGTCGCCCTCCTCGGCGACGGCACCGCCGTGCACACGCGTGAGAAGCCCGTCCTCCTCAAGTTTGACCAGGTCCCGTCTGACCGTGGCGGGGCTCACACCCAGTCGCTCGGAGAGATCGGTCACGGCCGCCGGACCGCCCGAGCGCAGGGCCCGCAGGATGAGTTGATGTCGTCGTTCTGCCAGCACGGCGTGAACACTACTCGTCATCTTCAATCATTTCCATGCTCAGTTCTGCTCAGGTATTGACCAATCTCGCGGAGCGGCGCACGATTCCGGTCACCGAAATGAAGAGTTTTGACGAGCTCTCCACAACGACCGGAAGCGAGAGGACATATCCGTGGACGACGACCGGCCCGACGTACTGCTGACCGGGCTGCTCTTCTACGACCTCGTCCTCACGGGGCTGGGAAAGCCGCCGACGCCCGGCGAGGAGATCTGGACCGACGGCATGGGCAGCAGCCCCGGCGGCATCGCCAACCTGGCGGTGGCCGCGGCCCGCTTCGGCCTGAAGACCTCTCTGGCGACGGTCTTCGGCGACGACTACTACGGCGCGTACTGCCGCGGGGTCCTCGCCGACCAGGAGGGCGTCGACCTCTCCCTCTCCCGCACCGCGGACGGCTGGCACACCCCCGTCACCGTCTCGCTCGCCTACGGCCACGACCGGGCCCTCGTCACCCACGGCCAGGAGCCTCCGTACTCGCAGGACGCGCTGATGGGCGACCCGCCCGAGGCCCGCACCGCCCTCGTGCACCTGGAGGCCGAGCCGCGCGGCTGGCTCGGCAAGGCCGCCGCGAACGGCACACAGATCTACGCGGACGTCGGCTGGGACCCCACCCAGCAGTGGTCCCGCGATCTCCTCGACCAGCTCTCCCTGTGCCACGCCTTCCTCCCCAACGAGGCCGAGGCGATGGCCTACACCCGCACCGACAGCGCGCTCGCCGCACTCGGCACACTCACCGAACTGGTGCCGGTAGCCGTGGTCACCCGCGGCGGCGACGGAGCCGTGGCGGTGGACCAGACGACGGGCGAGTACGCGGACGTTCCCGCCCTCGACGTCGACGTCCTGGACGCGACGGGCGCCGGCGACGTCTTCGGCGCGAGCTTCGTCGCGGCCTCGCTCGGCGGCTGGCCGCTTCAGGAGCGGCTGCGCTTCGCGGTCCTCGCCGCGGGGCTCTCCGTGCAGCGGCACAGCGGGGCGCTCGCCGCACCCGGCTGGTACGGCGTCGACCGCTGGTGGCGCACCCTCGACGACCCCGAGCTGCGGCGCACGTACGGCTTCCTGGCCGACCGCATCCCGGCGGATCCGGGCCCGCCCACCCGCGGCGCCCCCGTCACCCCCCAATGATCCGCACCCCTCAGACACAAAGATCCGAAAGGCGGTGGGAGCTGTGCGGCTCTCACGAAGAGGCCTGCTGCGCGCGGGCCTGGCCGGCACGGCCGCCACGGCGCTCGGCGGCCTGGCGTCCGGCTGTGCCGTTCCGACCGGCTCGACCGGCCGGAACATGGTCCTGTGGTACTGGAGCGGCGGTCTCAGCGACACCGTCGTGAAGAACGCCAAGGCCCGCTACGACAGTTCGGTGAGCCTGGACGCCATCCAGATCGGCGGCCAGTACCGCTCCAAGCTCATCACCACCATCACCGGCCGGGCCCACATCCCCGACATCGCGGGGCTCAAGGGCGAGGACATGGCCGCCTACCTGCCGAACGCGGACCAGTTCATCGATCTGCGGACACTGGGCGCGGAGAAGTACAAGAGCCAGTACCTGTCCTGGAAGTGGGACCAGGGCATCGCCGACGACGGCACGATGGTCGGCTTCCCGATCGACTGCGGGCCGGTCGCGCACTACTACCAGTACGAGATCTTCCGCAAGGCGGGACTGCCGTACGAACCCGACGACGTGACGAACGAACTCAACACCTGGGAGAGGTTCTTCGACGCGGGCGTGCAGCTCGGCAAGCGGGTCCCGGATGCCAAGCTGCTCACCGACGTCAACTCCGTCTTCGAGAACGTCGTGCAGCAGGGCGCACAGAGGTACGTCGACAAGGACCGCCACTTCATCGGCGACCAGGAGCATGTGCGCCGGGCCTGGGCGCTCGCCGTGGAGGCCAAGCGGCGAGGCATCGTCTCGGACCTGGTCAGCGGCACCCCGGACCAGCAGTCGGCCATCCAGGACGGCAAGCTGCCGAGCCAGCTGAACGCCTCCTGGGCCTCCTTCGACATCAAGAACGGCGTGCCGAAGACCAAGGGCAAGTGGCGGGTGGCGCAGATGCCGGTGCGGCCCGCCAACAGCGGCGGCTCGTTCCTGTCGATCACCAAGGCGTGCCGGGAGCCCGAGCGGGCCTTCGAGATCATCGCCTGGATGCTCAACGCGGGCAACCAGGCCCAGGGTTACGTCGACGCGGGTCTCTTCCCTTCCACGCCCGCCTCCTACGACCTGAAGCAGATGCAGGAGTCCGACGACTTCTTCGGCGGGCAGGTGACGACCGACATCTTCGGGCCCGCCGCGCAGAAGATCGTGGTCGCCTACAACAGCCCGTTCGACGTCGCGCTCGGGCAGCCCATCAAGGACGAGATCAAGAACGTCGGCGTCCTCGGCAAGGACCCGAAGAAGGCCTGGAGTGACGCCATGAGCAAGTGCCGTCGCATCGCGAAGCACCTGGGGGTGAGCTACTGATGGCCGTCCTCGAACAGACCCCGCCCGCCGTGAGAGAACCCATCGCGGTCCGGCCGAAGAAGGGCCTGCGCAAGTACTGGCACCTCTACGCGGCGATTTCCCCGTTCTATCTGATCTTCCTCGGCTTCGGCCTGTTCCCGGTCGGCTTCTCGCTCTACCTGTCCTTCCACCGCTGGGACGGCCTCGGCACCATGGAGTGGGCCGGGCTCTCGCAGTACCAGTACCTGCTGAGCGACAGCGACTTCTGGAACTCCATCGGCAACACGATCATCATCTGGGCGCTGGCCACCTTCCCCATGATCTTCCTGGCGATGGTCACGGCCGTGATGCTCAACTCCGCGGTCCGGTTCAAGAACGTGTACCGCTTCGCGTACTTCCTGCCGAACGTCACCTCGGTCGTCGCCATCGCGATCGTCTTCGGCTCGATCTTCTCCACCAACGCCGGCATGGTGAACGCCGTCCTGCACGCGGTGGGGATCGACCAGGTGGCGTGGCTGAACACACCCTGGGGCATCAAGGTCACCATCGCGGCCCTGATGACCTGGCAGTGGACCGGTTACAACGCCATCATCTTCCTCGCCGGACTCCAGACCGTCCCGAGCGATCTGTACGAGGCGGCGCGCATGGACGGCGCCGGACCGATCCAGACCTTCTTCCGGATCACGCTCCCGCTTCTGAGGCCCACGCTGCTGTTCGTGCTCGTCGTCTCGACGGTCACGGGCCTGCAGAGCTTCTCCGAGCCGCAGGTGCTGCTCCAGACCTCGTCCAACGACTCGACGTTCGCGGGCGGTCCGGGCCACTCCGGCCAGACGATGGTCCTCTATTTCTTCCAGCAGACCTTCGACAACAACGACTTCGGGTACGGCGCCGCGGTGGCCTGGGGCATCTTCCTCGTCGTCGTCCTCTTCTCGATCATCAACTGGCGCCTCGTGCAGCGCCGCGGCGACTAGGAAGGGCGCGCATCATGGCATCCATCAAGGAGTCCCGCACCTCCATCAGGGGGTCCCGCCGCAGAGGGATCGCGCTGCACCTCCCGCTGATCGTCGGCACCCTGCTCTCGGCCTTCCCGTTCTACTGGGCCGTGATCATGTCGACGCACAGCTCGTCGGAGATCTTCTCCTACCCGCCCAAACTGCTGCCGGGCACGCACTTCCTGGAGAACGTCCGGGGTCTCTTCGACGCCATCGACTTCTTCGGGTCGATGTGGAACTCGCTGCTGGTCGCGGTGTCGGTGACCTTCCTGGTCCTGCTCTTCGACTCCCTCGCCGCCTTCGTCTTCGCCAAGTTCGAGTTCCCCGGCAAGGGGCCGCTGTTCGGGCTGCTCATGGTCATCTTCATGGTCCCGGCGCAGCTCTCGGTCATCCCGCAGTTCGTGATCATGGCGAAGATCGGCTGGATCGGCTCGATGACCGCGCTGATCGTTCCGGCCGCGGCCAACGCCTTCGGCATCTTCTGGATGCGCCAGTACATGAAGTCCGCCATCCACGACGAGCTGCTCGACGCCTCCAAGCTCGACGGCGCGAACTTCCTGCGCCAGTACTGGCATGTGGCGCTGCCGGTGGTCCGCCCCGGCCTCGCCTTCCTCGGCATCTTCACCTTCATGGGCCAGTGGAACGACTTCGCGTGGCCCCTGATCTCCCTCACCAACCCCGACAACGTGACCCTCCAGGTCGCGCTGTCCCAGCTCAACGGCACCCACGGCACCACCGACTACGGCATCGTGATGACCGGCGCCCTGCTCGCCCTCATCCCGCTGCTGATCGTGTTCGCGGTCGGCGCGAAGCAGATCATCGGCGACCTCGCGAAGGGGGCCGTACGCGGATGACCCACGATCCGCTGATCGCCCTCCGCCCCTGGGAGGCACCCGAGGTGACCTCCTGGGGGCGGCTGCCCATGAACGCCGTCGACCGGCGCTCCGGAGGACTCCCCCTTGACGGCGACTGGCGGTTCCAGTTGCTGTCGGCTCCGGACGCGCCGGTCGGCGGTGCCTGGTCGTCGGCGTGCGTCCCCGGCGTCTGGACCATGCAGGGCACGGACGATCTGCCGCAGTACACGAACGTGCGGATGCCGTTCGCGCAGGTCCCGCCCGGCTCCCCTCCGGCGAACCCGACGGGGGTGTACGAGCGTGAGGTCGACGTCCCCGCCGACTGGGCCGGACGCCGGATCGTGCTCCAGGTCGGTGCCGCCGAGAGCGTGCTGCTGGTGCACGTGGACGGGCGGCCGGTGGGCATCTCCAAGGACTCCCATCTGGCGGCCGAGTTCGACCTGACCACTCTGGTGACGCCGGGAGCACGCAGCACCGTACGGCTGACCGTCGTGAAATGGTCGGACGCCTCGCACATCGAGGACCAGGACCAGTGGTGGCACGGCGGTGTGACGCGGGCGGTGCTGCTGTACGCTACCGACCCCCTGCATCTGGCCGACGTGACCGTACGGGCGCGACGGGACGGTGAGCTGCGCGTCGACTGCCGGGTGCGGGACAGCCGCGGCGCGCTGCCCGCCGGGTGGTGTGTCAGCGGCGAGCTGGAGGGCCTGCTCCTCACCCAGGACACGGAGTTCGACCGTGCGAACGCCGAGGACGACCGCGTCTCCGACTTCCTCGGCGAGGCCCGCATCCGCGCCCGCGTCCCGGACGTGCGCACCTGGAACGCCGAGACGCCCGAGCTGTACACCCTCACGGTCCGGCTGCACCGCCCGGACGGGACGATCGCCGACACCTCGCGGCACCGCATCGGCTTCCGCGACATCGAGATCGTCGGCCGCGACCTCCTGGTCAACGGCGAGCGCGTCTACATCCGGGGCGTCAACCGGCACGACTTCCACCCGCTGACCGGCCGCACGGTGTCGCACGAGGACATGCGCGCCGACCTGGTGCTGCTGAAGCGGTTCGGCTTCAACGCGATCCGCACCGCGCACTACCCGAACGACCCGGGCCTCTACGACCTCGCCGACGAGCTCGGCCTCTACGTCGTCGACGAGGCGGACATCGAGTCCCACGACCACGCCCACGAGATCGCCGACGACCCGCGCTATCTGAACGCCTTCGTGGACCGGGTCGCACGGATGGTGCTGCGGGACAAGAACCACCCCTCGGTGATCATCTGGTCGCTGGGCAACGAGTCCGACTACGGCGCGAACCACGACGCGGCGGCGGGCTGGGTGCGGCGGCACGATCCGACCCGGCCGCTCCAGTACGAGGGAGCCGCGAAGCTCGACTGGGCGGCGAGCGACGACGCCTCCGACATCGCCTGTCCCATGTACGCGCCGATCGAGGACTGCGTCGCCCACGCCCTGTCGGGCCGGCAGACGCGGCCCCTCATCCAGTGCGAGTACTCGCACGCCATGGGCAACAGCAACGGCACGCTCGCCGACACCTGGGCGGCCATCGAGTCGACCCCGGGTCTTCAGGGCGGTTTCATCTGGGAGTTCTGGGACCACGGCATTCTCCAGCGTGTGAACGACGGAAGACCGGCCGGGCGCGGTGGCGCCTGGCTGTATGACAACGGTGTCGCGGCCCCCGGCCATCGCTGGGCCTACGGCGGCGACTTCGGCGAGACACTCCACGACGGCGCCTTCATCGCCGACGGAGTGGTCTTCCCCGACCGCACGCCGAAGCCGGTGCTGTACGAGCACCGGGAGATCGCGGCGCCGGTGCGGCTGACGTACGAGGACGGGGTCCTCCTCCTCCACAACCGCCTGCACTTCCGCGGGCTGGACTGGCTCGCCGCCCAGTGGGAGCTGTCCCTCGCCCACGGCGGCACCCTGACCGCCCCGGCCGAGCTGCCCGACGTGGCGCCCGGCGCCTCGGCCGTGCTCGCACCTCCCTTCACGCTGCCCGAAGAGGGCGGCGAGGCCTGGCTGACGCTCCGGGTCACGACGGCGCGCGACGAAGCCTGGGCGGCCCGCGGCACGGAGGTCTGCGTGCCGCAGGTGCGGTTGCGGGCGGCCGGTCCGGGAGCCCCGGCCGCCCCGCCGTCCGGTCCCGCCGTCCGGGTCGACGACGACGGCCTGCTCGTCCATCCCCTGCTCACGGCCGCCCCCGCGCTGTCCCTGTGGCGGGCGCCCACCGACAACGACGAGCTCGGCGGCATGGCGTCGCGATGGCGGACGTGGGGGCTCGACACGCTCGTCCGCAAGGTCGTCTCCGTCACGCGTGACGGGGAAAGGGTGACCGTGCTCTGCGAGTACGCCGCAACGCCCGGCGTCGTCCGCCACGAGCAGGCGTTCACACCGGTCGAAGGCGGCGTCCGCGTCGAGGAGTCGGCCGAACTGCCGGCCGCGTTCGACGACGTGGCGCGGGTCGGCTCGGTGTTCGAGACGGTCGGCGGCCTGGACCTGCTGGAGTGGTACGGGCCGGGCCCCTGGGAGTCCTATCCGGACCGCGCCGCCGGAGCACCGGTCGGCCATCACTCCCTTGCGGTGGACGCGCTGTTCACGCCTTACCTGCGCCCGCAGGAGAGCGGCGGCCGGCACGGCGTACGGCACTTCACGCTGTCGGCGCCCGACGCCACCGGCCTCACCGTCGAGCCGGACGAGCCGCGCCAGGTCTCCGTCACCCGCCACCGCGCCGAGGATCTGACCGCCGCCGCGCACCACGACGAGCTGGTGCCGCGCTCCGGATGCGTGGTCCACATCGACGCGGCGCACCGGGGGCTGGGCACGGCGTCGTGCGGCCCCGACACCTCCCCTTCGTACCGCATCCGACCGGGTGTCCACCGCTGGAGCTGGACCCTGCGCGTTCTTTGAATCCCCCGGGCTCAAAACACTCTCACGGAGCACACGTGTGCACTTCGCATGACCACGAACAGGGCGAGGCCGCGCAGGCCGGTGCCGGACGACGCAGTTTCCTCAGGGCCACCGCGCTGCTCGGCGCCGCAGCCACCGCAGGGGTCGCCCTGCCCGCCGTCGCCGAGGCGGCCGACAAGAGCGGGCGGCGGCCCGACACGCAGAGCCGTCGCTTCACTCTCGCGGTGATGCCCGACACCCAGTACCTCTTCGACGGGCCGAGCCTCAACCCCGCGCCCATCGAGGCGTCCCTGCGCTATCTGCTGGAACACGGCAAGGAAGACAACATCGTCTTCCTTTCCCACCTCGGCGACCTCACCCAGAACGGGGCCCCGGAGGAATTCGCGGCGATCGGTGGGGCGTTCGAGCTGCTCGACCGCAAAGGCGTCGGCTACAGCGTGCTGGCCGGCAACCACGACGTGAAGTCGTCGACGGACGACCAGCGCGGCTCGACGCCGTACCTGGACACGTTCGGGCCGCAGCGCTTCAAGGGCAGGCCGACGTTCGGGGGCGCCGGCTCGGACGGCTACAACACCTACCACCTGTTCCAGGCGGCCGGGCGCGAGTGGCTGGTGCTGGCGCTGGACTGGCGGCTGTCGGCGAAGGGGTACGCCTGGGCGAAGGACGTGCTCGCCCGGCATCCGAAGACGCCCGTCATCCTCACCACGCACGAACTCGTCGCCGGGGACGACCAGTTGTCGACGTACGGGCAGCAGCTGTGGGACCAGCTGATCGCGGACCACGACCAGATCTTCCTGACCCTGAACGGCCACTACTGGCCCGCGGGCCGCGCGACCCGCAAGAACGCGGCCGGTCACGAGGTGCACCTGCACCTCACGAACTACCAGAACCGCTACTTCGGCGGCGCGGCGATGATCCGCCTCTACCACTTCGACCTGGACCGGAACGTCATCGACGTCGAGACGGTCTCGCCATGGATCCTGGGCCGGGCCAAGAAGGGGCTCAACGAGCTGGAGCGGCAGGAGATCGAGCTGAGCGGGGACGGGGACCGCTTCTCGGTCGACATCGACTTCGCGGACCGCTTCTCCGGCTTCGACCCGGCTCCGGTGCGCCCCGCCCGGCCCGCCTCGAAGATGCTGATCCCGGGCACGGTCGCGTACTGGCGCTTCGAGGCGCCCGCGAACGGCACCGTCCGTGACCTGTCAGGCCGGGGCAACGACCTCACCGTGGTCCCGGTGGGCGGCGGTTCGCTCGGCTGGTCGGCGGACCACCACCCCGACCAGCCCGGCCACGGCAGCCTGGAGTTCCAGGGCTACAAGTCGCCGCTGAAGGGCGCATACCTGAGAACGGTCGACGGCGCGCCGCTCAACTCGGCCACCTTCAGGAGCGGTTACACCATCGAGGCGTTCTACCGGCTCCCCGCCGACTGGAACCCCGACCACCACGCCTGGGCCGGCATCGTCAGCCGTACGGGTACCGGCGGCGCGGCGGGCAGGACGGGCGACGACCCCGACGAGCCGCTCGCCACCCTGTCCCTCTCCAACGACCGCGAACCGCAGTGGGCCATGCGCCCGCTCAACCAGGAGGGCATCGCCACCAACTGGGGCCAGGAGACACCGCTGGAGACCTGGTGGCACCTCGCGGTCGTCAACGACGGCAGACACACGACGCTGTACGTCGAGGGCTGCCCGGTCGTCCGCAACCCGAAGGCCACCGCGATCGGCATCACCTCCGTCGGCCTGCCCTGGCTGCTCGGCGGCTACACGTACGCCGACAGGATCGACCAGATCCTGCACGGCCGTCTCGGCGATGTCCGCATCGTCTCCCGGGCGCTGCCCGTCACCTCCTTCATGAGCCACTGAGGCCCTCCCGGAAGACCTGGAAACGACATGACCGAGCAGCAGCTGCCCGTCTGGGCCGACCCGTCCGTCTCCCCCGCCCAGCTCGACGCCCAGGGTGTGTCGAGACGCCAACTCATGCGCCGTGCAGGCCTGTTCGGCGCCGCCTTCGCACTCGGATCCGCCGCCACCCCCGCCCTCGCCTCCCCACGGCGAGGCTTCGGCGGCGAGGACCCGCGCCTGGCCTACCTGGTAGGCGACCACCACGTGCACTCCGTCTACAGCCACGACGCCAAGTACACGTTCTCGCAGCAGGCCGGCGCGGCCGCGAAGTACGGCCTGGACTGGATGGTGTTCAACGAGCACTCAAACTTCGGGCACGCCGCCTACGGCGCGAAGCTGGAGCACCAGGAGATTCTGAAGGCGCGCGCCGAGAACCCGCGCCAGCTGATCTTCCAGGGCCTGGAGTGGTACATCCCGGCCGCCGAGCACTGCACGGTGTTCGCCGCGCCCGGACCCCACGAGGTCGACCTGCTCACGCAGTTCGAGCTCGCCTACGACGGCAAGCTCCTCAACTACACCGAGGGCTCAGCGGGCGCGGCCGACACCGCTCGTAACGAGGCGCACGCCGTCAAGGCCATCAAGTGGCTGGCCGAGCAGCGCCGTTCGGGATACGTCGACGACATCCTGGTCCTCGCCAACCACCCGCTGCGCCTCGGCATCGACTCCCCGCACGAGATGCGGGGCTGGCGGGACGCGGCCCCCGAAATCATGATCGGCATGGAGGGCGCGCCCGGCGCCCAGGGCGCGGCCCTGCCCGGCTGGCGCGGGGCGACTTCGATCCGCGGGGAGTACGAGAACAAGCCGTCCGCGCAGTCCTGGTCCGGCTACCCGGCGGACGCGTACCTCACCTACGGCGGCTTCGACTGGGCCACCGCGACCGTCGGCGGGCTGTGGGACTCGATGCTCGCGGAGGGGCGGCTGTTCTCGATCACCACCAACTCCGACAACCACCGCACCGTCTTCGACACGTGGAAGAACGGCGACTGGCCGGCCGGGCAGAACTTCGACACCACCGGAAAGCTCCCCGACCCGGTGAACACCGACACCCCGCAGCCGGGCAGCGACTTCTGGCCCGGCCAGTTCAGCCGCACGCACGTCGGCGTGTCCCGTTACGGCTATCGCGCGGTGATGGCGGGCCTGCGTGCCGGCCGGGTCTGGCTGGACCACGGGCATCTGCTGGACGGGCTCGACGTCCGGGTCAAGCGCGACTGCGACCACGGAAGGGGTGTGACCCTGGGCGGCCGGCTGCGGGTCCGCAGGGGCGAGAAGCTCACCCTGTCGGTGACCGTCACGACGGCCTCGCGCCCCAACCCGCAGGGAATCCTCCCGGAGTTGGCCCATGTCGACGTGATCCGCGGCGCGGTGCGCGGGCCCGTGGCCGACCGTGACACGTGGCGCGCGCCCGACACCCGGGTCGTCCACACGCAGGACGTGAGCGGCCGCAAGGGGACGTACACCCTGCGCATCCCGCTGGTCGCCGGGGACGAGTCCTTCTACGTCCGGCTGCGCGGCAGCGACGGCAACCGTCATGGTGCGGGTTACCTCGGCGCGGCGGTCGACCCGCACGGCCCGATCCCGCACGAGCCGGGCAACGGCGACCCGTGGGTCGACACGTGGTTCTACGCGAACCCGGTCTTCGTCGATGTGGCGGGTGCGTGACGGAGTGTCGGGCCCGCGCCTGCCTTTGGGCAGGTGCGGGCCGTGTAGGCGGGCCGGCGGAGGCAGCCGTTCAGGCGTAGAAGCGCGACAGGCTCTGCAGGACGGCGGCGGGCTTCGCGCCGCCGTCGATCTCTATCGCGCCGTCGACGGCGATCTGCACCCCGCCCGGCACGTCCTCGACGGAGGCGAGCTTCGCGACCAGCCGGATGCGTGAGCCGACCTTCACCGGGGAGGGGAAGCGCACCTTGTTCAGGCCGTAGTTGACCTTCGTGGACACGCCCTCGACGTCGAGCAGCTCGGTGAAGAGCGGGATGAAGAGGGAGAGGGTCAGATAGCCGTGCGCGATGGGTGCGCCGAAGGGGCCCTGGGCGGCCTTCTCCGGGTCGACGTGGATCCACTGGTGGTCTCCGGTGGCGTCGGCGAAGGTGTTGATGCGCTCCTGGGTGATCTCGATCCACTCACTGGTGCCGAGGTCGCTGCCGGCGAGCTTCTTCAGCTCGTCGAGTCCGTTGACGGTGATGCCCATGTGCCGTTCCTTAGCTAAGAGTTGGTGGTGCCGTACCGGGTGCGGACCCGGGACTTGAGGAGCTTGCCGGAGGCGGTGCGCGGCAGTTCGTCCGCGACCACCACCGACTTCGGGATCTTGTACTTGGCGAGGCGTCCGGCCAGCGACGCGAGTACCTCGTCGGGGTCGAGGGCTACTCCCTCGCGGGCGACGACGACCGCGCGCGGCACCTCGCCCCACTTGTCGTCGCGCACGCCGATGACGGCGCACTCGACGATGTCGGGGTGGGCCAGGAGCAGGTCCTCGATCTCGGCGGGATAGATGTTCTCCCCGCCCGAGATGATCATGTCCTTGATGCGGTCGACGATGAAGACGTAGCCGTCCTCGTCGATGCGGGCGGCGTCCCCGCTGCGGAACCAGCCGTCGGCGAAGACGGCGGACGTCTCGTCGGGCAGCCCCCAGTACCCGGGCATGACGTTCGGTCCGCGCACGACGACCTCGCCGGTCTCCCCGACGTCGGCCGGGGTGAGGTCGGGCCGCAGCACGCGCACGTCGGTGAAGAAGTGCGGCACCCCCGCGGAGCCCGCCTTGCCGATCGCGTGCTCGGCGTCCAGGAAGAGCGTGCCGGGCGCGGCCTCGGTCATGCCGTAGCCCTGGAGGAAGGTGAGCCCGCGCTCCTGGTAGGCGGCGATCAGCGGGGTCGGCACGGGCGAGCCGCCGCAGGTGAGGATCCTGAGCGAGGAGAGGTCCGTGTCGGCCCAGCGGGGGTGCCGGGCCACGAGGTCGAACATCGTCGGCACCCCGAACATGAAGGTGATCCGGTGCCGTTCGATCAGGTCGAGGGTGGCCGCCGGGTCGAAGGCCTCGACCAGGACACAGGTGCCGCCCTTGAGCAGCACGGGCAGGGTGAGCATGTTCAGCCCGGCCGTGTGGAACAACGGGGCGGAGACCAGGGCGCGTTCGTCGGCGATCAGATCGGTGTCGACGAGGACGTTGATCGCGTTCCAGGTGAGGTTGCCGTGCGTGAGCATCGCGCCCTTGGGGCGCCCGGTCGTCCCCGAGGTGTACATGATGATGCAGGTGTCGTCGGCGGTGACGGGTTGGTCGATCGGCTCGTCGGCGGCCGAGGCCGTCAACTCCTCGTATTCGGCGCCCACTTCGACGTACGTACGCACATCGGAGCTGCCCGGGAGGCCGGCCACGAGTCCGGCGAACGCGGGCGCGTAGACGAGGGCTTTGGCTCCCGAGTCGGCGAGCTGGTAGGCGATCTCGGGCCCGGCGAGCCGGGTGTTGAGCGGCACGAAGACCGCCCCCAGGGTGCCCGCCGCGAACAGTGTCTCCAGGTACGAGGGGTGGTTGGGACCCAGGTAGGCGATCCGGTCGCCCCGGCGGATGCCGCGGGCCTTCAGGGCGTGGGCGAGCCGGGTGGTGCGCCCGTACAGCTCCGCGTAGCTGACCGCGGTGTCCCCGTGGATCAGGGCGGTGCGGTGGGGGGTCTTGCGGGCCCGGCGTGCGGGCCACGACCCCAGTCCCTCGTTGCGCATCGTTGCGCCCCTCTGCGAGTCGGGGAGTTACGGTTTCGACAGCCCGAGCAGCCGGGCCGCGTTCTCCTTGAGGATCTTCGGCCGGACCTCGTCCTTGATGGCCAGCTTGGCGAAGTCGGCGAGCCAGCGGTCCGGGGTGAGGACCGGGTAGTCGGAGCCGAACAGCACCTTGTCCTTGAGCAGCGTGTTCGCGTACTGGATCAGCTGCGGCGGGAAGTACTTGGGCGACCAGCCGGACAGGTCGATGTGCACGCCCGGCTTGTGCGTGGCGACGGCGAGCGCCTCGTCCTGCCAGGGGAAGGACGGGTGCGCCAGAATAATCTTGAGGTGGGGGAAGTCGGCGGCTACGTCGTCGACGTGCAGCGGGTTGGAGTACTTCAGCCGGATCCCGCCGCCGCCGGGGACTCCGGCGCCGATCCCGGTCTGTCCCGTGTGGAACAGCGCGATGGTGCCGGTCTCCTCGATCACCTCGTACAGGTCGTACGCCACCGAGCGGTCGTTGGGGAAGAACCCCTGGATGCTGGGGTGGAACTTGAAGCCCTTCACCCCGTACTCCTCGACCAGGCGGCGGGCCTGCTTGACCCCCGCCTTGCCGCGGAAGGGGTCGATGGACGCGAACGGGATGAGGACGTCCGGGTTGGCGGCGGCCGCCTCGGCGACCTCCTCGTTGGGGACGGGTTCGGTGCCGGTGGCGGACTCGGCGTCCACCGTGAAGATCACGGCGGCCATCTTCCGCTCACGGTAGTAGGCGGCCGTCTCCTCCAGGGTGGGCTTCCGCTTGCCCTCGACCTTGAAGTAGGCGCTGGAGGCGTCGTGCAGGTCGTCGTCGAGCGAGGCGTGACCCTTGGAGGAGACCTCCGCATGGGTGTGGACGTCGATCGCGACGAGTTCGTTCGGGTCCATCACGCCTCCGGGAGCTTCGGCGCGGGGATCCCGACGGTCTGCGGCTCGGCGCCGAGGGAGCCGGCCCAGACATCGGCGAGGGTGTCCGGGGTCCAGCCGCCGTCCGCGTACGCCGCCTTGATCTCCTGCGGATGCGACCAGAGTGCCACCTTGTCGCCGCCGATGCCGATGGCCTGGCCGGTGACACCGCGGGCGGCCTCGGAGGCGAGGAACGGCACGAGGGCCGCGCAGTCCTCGGCGGTGCCGAAGCCCTCGCCCTTGCGGAGGAAGTCCGGCAGCGGCGCGCCGCCCTTCATGGCCTCGATGTAGGGCGCGAAGGCGGGGATGGTCTCGGTCATCGCGGTGGCGGCGACCGGCACGATCGCGTTGACGGTGATGCCCGCGCGGCCCAGCTCCATCGACCACGTACGGGCCATGGCGGCGATGCCTGCCTTCGCCGCGGCGTAGTTCGTCTGGCCGAAGTTCCCGCGCTGTCCGGCCGGCGAGCCGACCAGGATCAGGCTGCCGCCCTCGCCCTGCTCGCGCATCCGTACGGCGGCGGCGCGTGCGCAGGTGAAGGTGCCCTTGAGGTGGGTGGTGATCACCGCGTCGAAGTCTTCGTCGGTCATCTTCCACAGCACCTTGTCGCGCAGGATGCCCGCGTTGGTGACCAGGATGTCGAGCCGTCCGAACTCCTCGACCGCCCGCGAGACGAGCCGGTCCGCAGCCTCGGTGGTGCCGACCGCGACCACCTCGGCGACAGCCCGGCCGCCGGCCTCGGTGATGGACTTGACGGCCTGCTCGGCGACGGCCTCGTCGATGTCGTTGACGACCACGGAGGCGCCGTGGGCGGCCAGGGCGTGCGCGTAGGCCAGGCCGAGGCCACGGCCGCTGCCGGTGACGACGGCGACCTTGCCGGTGAGATCGATGCTGGGCACGAGGGGATCCCTTCACGCAGGAGGTACGGCTGTCGGTCGCACTCGGTACGACCACGAGATCGAAGCTAAGGACAATAATTGTTGACGTCAATAGTTGTTGCCGACTCGTCCGTACGTCATGCTGGATGCCGTAGCTACGAACCGCCCCGCCCGGGGCCCGGCCCAGGGAGCCCGTCATCGCAGGTCAGCAGCACGCCACGGACCATGCCGCAGGACCGGCCGCCGCCATCGACGCCCAGGAGCCGTGGATGCGCGGACTGCACGCCGACACCGGCTACCTGCTGTACCGGCTCGGGCTGCGCTCCGGGCAGCTGTTCAACACGTTCCTCCAGGAGTCCGGGCTGCGCCTGCGCCACTACGCGCTGCTGCGCCTTCTGGCGGGCTGCGAGGGCGCGCTCCAGCGGGAGCTGAGCACCCGGCTCGGCTACGACCCGAGCGCGATCGTCGGCCTGGTCGACGACCTGGAGAAGCTGGAATTCGCCGAGCGCCGCCCCTCCCCGGACGACCGGCGCAGCCGCATCGTCGTGCTGACCGACACCGGCCGGGCCTTCCTCCAGGGCACCGACGAGGCCGGGCTGCGCGTCACGAACGACCTGCTCGGGCCCCTCGACCCGGCCGAGCGGGAGACCCTGCACGCCCTTCTGCAGCGGGTCGCCGAGACCGGGCTCACCTCATGACCGCGCCACGCCCATGACACCGCGCTCCGCACCCGACCGACTGCTCGCCGTGCTCGCCGCCTTCGACCACGGGCACCCGGCACTGAGCCTGACGGACATCAGCCGCCGCGCCGGGCTCACCCTCACCACCGCCCACCGGCTGGTCGGCGCGCTCACCGACTGGGGCGCCCTGGAGCGGGACGAGGACGGCGTCTACCACGTGGGCCTGCGCCTGTGGGAGCTCGCCGCGCTCGCCCCGCGTGCGCTCGCCCTGCGGCAGATCGCGCTGCCGTACCTGGAGGACCTGTACGAAGCGACGCACGAGAACGTCCAGTTGGCGGTCCGCGACGGCTGCGAGGTCGTCTACATCGAGTGGATCTCCGGGCGCTCCGCGGTCGGCGTGCACATCCGCGTCGGCGCCCGCTGGCCGCTGCACGCGACCGGTGTGGGCCTCGCCCTCCTCGCTCATGGCGAACCGGCCCTCCAGGACGCCTACTGCGCGCGTCCGCTCGCCTCCTTCACCCCGCACACGATCACCGATCCGGCCCGACTGCGCCGCGTCCTCGCCGAAGTACGCCGCACGGGCGTGGCGGTGAGTACCCGTCAGGTCACCGACGACGCCCTGTCGGTGGCCGCTCCGGTACGCGGCCCGGGGGGCGCGGTGCCCGCGGCGGTCTCCGTCGTGGTGCCCGAACGCGACGCGCAGGTACCGGCGTTGATCCCTGCGGTACGACTCGCGGCGCGCGGCATATCGCGGGCGCTGGGCTGGCAGCCGGCGAGGGAGACCTGACACTTTCCGGGATCGGTCGACAAGCGCCGGATATCCCTCGCACCGGTGAGGACGGGACAGTGCACCGGTCGCAATACTGAAGCGGCCCTTGCCCCGAGGAGCCGCCCATGTCCGCTCAGCCCTGGTTCACACCCGCCCTTGAACGGTTGCGGACCGCCAACCCGTACGCCGTCGACACCGCACTCGCCGCGCTGGTGCTGTTCGCCGCGTCCCTGCAGTGGATCTTCCCCGACGAGGGGGACGACCGGTTGTCCTGGCAGGGGTTCCTGCTCGCCGTCGGCACGGCGGTGCCGCTGGTGTGGCGGCGCCGGGCACCGTTCCGGAGCGCCTGCGCGGTCTCGGCGGCCACGACCACCATGGCCGTGCATCACGCGCCGCCGCCGGACGTGGCGTACGGCGGACTGGTCGTCCTCTACACAGTCGCCGTGGTCTGCCCGCCCTGGCAGCGGCGCCTCATGCTGGTCGGCTGGCTGGTCGGCGCGTCGTCGAGCATGAGCGTCATGGAGCACGCCCAGCCCTTCGAGTACGCCTTCCAACTGCTGACGATCGTCAGCGCGTACGGGTTCGGGGTGCTCGCCCGGGTCCAGCGCGCCTACACCGCCGCACTGGAGGACCGCGCCCGTCGGCTGGAGCGGGAGCGCGCCGCCGACACCGCGCGGGCGCTGGCCCAGGAGCGCGCCCGCATAGCCCGGGACATGCACGACATCCTGGCCCATGCGGTGAGCCTGATGGTGGTGCAGGCCGAGGCCGGGCCGGTCGTCGTGCGCAGCGATCCGGCGCGCGCCGAGGCGGTGTTCGACGCGATCGCGGGGGCCGGGCGCGACGCGATGACTCAGCTGCGGCGAATCCTCGGCGTCCTCAAGGAGGAGCGGCGGGAGGACTGTTCGCCTCGGCTGCCGCAGCCGGGCCTCGCCGCGCTCGCCGCCCTGGTGCGGCAGGTCGGCGAATCCGCGGGCCTGCGTACGGAGTTGAGCACTTCCGGGCAGCCGCGCCCGCTGCATCCGGACACCGAGGTGGCCGTCTACCGGGTCGCGCAGGAGGCCCTCACGAACACCGTGAAGCACGCGTACGCTGCCTCCGCGACCGTGGAACTGAGCTGGGCGGAGGACGCGTTGACACTCACGGTGACGGACGACGGACGGGGCCCGGCGGATGCGCCGTCGCGGGACGGCGGGCACGGGCTGATCGGCATCCGGGAGCGGGCCGCGGCCTGCGGGGGCAGCGCCGACACCGGCCGGGGTCCCGCGGGCGGCTTCCGTGTCGTCGTACGGCTGCCGACCGCGGCCGACCGGCAGGCGGCCCTGGGGTGAGCATCCGGGTGGTCGTCGCCGACGACCAGGAGCTGGTCCGCAGCGGCTTCAGCATGGTCCTTCCGGCGCAGGAGGACATCGAGGTGGTCGCCGAGGCCGGTGACGGCGCCGAGGCCGTCGCCGCGGTGCACCGGCACGCCCCCGACGTGCTGCTGCTCGACATCCGCATGCCCGGCACGGACGGCCTGGAGGCCGCCCGGCAGGTGTGCGCGCAGTCGAGCTGCCGGGTCGTCATGCTGACCACCTTCGACCTCGACGAGTACGTGTACGAGGCGCTGTACGCCGGGGCAAGTGGCTTTCTGCTCAAGGACGTTCGCCGTGACGACCTGGTGCACGCGGTACGGGTCGTCGCCGCGGGCGACTCACTGCTCGCGCCGGCCGTGACGCGCCGGCTGGTCGCGGACGTCGTCCGGCGCCGCCGCGAGGAGGCCACCGCCCGGGTCACGCCGCAGCGCCTGGACGCCCTCACCGCGCGAGAGGCGGAGATCCTCCGCATGCTGGCCCGCGGGCTGACCAACTCGGAGATCGCGACCACGCTCTTCGTCAGCGAGCACACCGTCAAGACCCATGTCAGCAACGTGCTGAGCAAGCTGGGCCTGCGGGACCGGGTCCAGGCCGTGATCTGCGCGTACGAGACGGGCCTTGTGACGCCGGGCGCCCCCTGAGCGCCTCTGTCACATCCCCGGTCGTGCGCCCGGCCGGGGATGTGACACGGGCTCTGAGCGTCTTCGGCCTCCCTCCGAAGAGTGAGCCGGGTGCCCACATCCCTCGTGCGAGGGAGCCCGGAAAACCGCTCCCTCCGGCGATCCGGTGAGCACCCGCGCGCCGCGAACCTGAAGGCGATACCCACGACCATCGCCGGGAGGGACCGTGCTCGCCACGATCACCCGGGCGGCCACCCGTCGCCCGCTCACCGTCATCAGTCTCTGGACGCTCTTCATCCTGCTCGGCTTCGGCCTGGGCACCGGCGTCTTCGGCCGCCTCTCCGACGAGGTGCCGAACATCCCCGGCACCGAGTCGGAGCGGGCCGCGCAGTACCTCGACGGCGTCGACCGGACCGGCGAGTCGATCACCGGCGTCGTCGAGGGCACCGCGGTCTCCGATCCGGCTCTGCACTCCCAGGTCACCCGGGCCGTCGCCTACGTTCGGGGCATCGCTGGAGTCGCGGCCGTGCCCGACCCGTTCACCACCCGCGGGCTCACCTCTGAGGACGGCCGAGCCCTGATCATCCCCGTGACCCTCGCGGGCGGCCTCTCCGACGATCAGGAGGAGCGGGCCGTGGACGCGGCCGCCGCGCGCATCAGGCAGATCGAGGCCCCCGAAGTCCACGTCAGCGGCGGCCCGTTGCTCGGCAAGCAGATCGGCGAACGGGCCCAGGAGGACGTGAAGAAGGCCGAGTTCATCTCCCTGCCCGTCGTGCTCGCACTGCTGCTCGTCGTCTTCGGCGGACTGCGCTCCGCCGGGCTGCCCCTGGTGATCGCGGTCAGCGGCATCGCGGGCGCTTTCCTCGCACTGTTGGGCTTCAGCCACGTCACGGACATCTCCGTGTACGCGATCCAGGTCACCACCATGCTCGGGCTCGGCCTCGCGATCGACTACGCGCTGCTGATCCTGGTCCGCTTCCGCGAGGAACGCCGGGAGACCGACGATGTGGTCGAGGCCGTGCAGCGCACGCTCGCCGGGGCCGGGCGGACGGTGATGTTCTCCGGGCTCACCGTCGCGGTCAGCCTCGCCGGCCTGCTGGTGTTCCCGAGCACGTTCCTGCGCAGCATGGGCCTGGCGGTGGCCGCGGTGGTCTTCATCGACATGCTGGCCGCCCTCACCCTGCTGCCCGCGCTCCTCGCCCGGTTCGGCGCGAAGATCGCCCCGTCGCGCCCTCGGCCGGGCCGCGAGGAGGGCCGCGTGTTCGCCCGCCTCGCCCGCTTCTCGGCGCGCCGACCGCTCGTCGTCGTGGCCGCGGTCGTGCCCGCCCTGCTGGTCCTCGCCCTGCCGGCCACCGGCATGAGGATCATCCTCGGGGACGCGAAGCAGTTGCAGACCGGCACCGAGGCGCGGCAGTTGTACGACACCGTCAACGCCCACTTCCCGCCCGGCACCGGGGTCTCACCGGTGACCGTCGTCCTGAAGCCGGGCGCCGACACGGAGGTCGCCGCCCGCATCCTCGCCCTGCCGCAGGCCACCGGCACCACTCCGCTGGCGGACGGCGGCACCAGGGTCGACCTCCAGCCGTCCGGCAGCGTCGACGGCAAGGCGGCGACCGATCTCGTCCAGCTGGTCCGCGACCTGCGCGGCAGCGAACCCGTCCAGGTCACCGGCCCGGCCGCCCGGCTGGTCGACTTCCGGGCGATGCTCGCCGACCGCGTCCCATGGGCGGCCCTCACGGTCCTGATCGGCGTCCTCGTGCTGCTGTTCGCGTTCACCGGTTCGCTGCTGATCCCGCTGCGCACCCTGGTGACGACGCTGCTCAGCCTGGGCGCCGCGCTCGGCGCCGTGGTGTGGGTCTTCCAGGACGGGCACCTCGCCGGGGCGCTGGGCACCGAGGGACAGGGCGCGCTGAGCCTGACCTCGCCGCCTCTCGTCATCGCGATCGCCTTCGGACTCGCCATGGACTACGAACTGTTCATCCTCGGCCGGATGCGCGAGCACCGGCTGCGCACCGGTGACGACCGCGAGGCCGTGGTGACCGGCCTGCGCCGCTCCGGACGCGTGGTGACCTGCGCCGCGCTGCTCCTCGCCGTCGTCTTCGGCGCCTTCATGACCGGCGGTTTCTCCGCGATCCTCCAGATCGGCCTCGGTCTGACTCTGGCGGTGCTGATCGACGCCACCGTCGTACGGATGCTCCTGGTGCCCGCGACGATGACCCTGCTGGGGAGGTGGGCCTGGTGGGCGCCAGGACCCCTGCGGCGGGTGCACGAACGGTTCGGGCTGCGTGAGGAGGCACCCACCGTGCCCCGGCAGCCGACCGGTCACCGAGCCGGATAGAGGCAGTCCGTCCCCGTCGCCCGGTGGGTGACGGACTGTGTCGCGAGGTGGGCCCGGAACTCGTAGCAGCCGTCGTTCCAGTGGGTCTCGTCGAGGGCGCTGACCTTGGCGAGGACGACGACGTCGGAGGCCGAGCGTCGGGTGGTGACCGCTGCGGCGACCGGATCGCGCGGCGCCGGGAGGCCCATCGAGTCGGTGCGCGGCAGCGCGAGGGCCCGCTTCAACTCGGCGTCGGAGAGGGTGCCGTCATCGGCTGCGCGCTCGATCCGCCCCTCGATCTTCCGGGCGCTCGCGTCCAGTTCGGCGCGCTGGTCCGCCTTGTCCCGCGCCTCCCGCTCCCGCTCGATGCGGGAGCAGCCGTCCGGCTTCAGCTTCCTGGCGCTGACGCTGCGTGGATGCTCCCGCACACGGAACTCGTAGCAGTCCCGCTCCAGCGGGGCGCCGGGCTTCCCCAACAGCATTGCCAGTACGACCAGTTGCTCGCCCTTGGTCTCCTGGCCCGCGACGTTGATGCCGTAGGTCCGCCAGACCTCGGCGTTCTGCGCAGCCATGAGATCGCCGGCGGACAGGGCCGAGCGCAGCTCCGTGACGACGTCGGCGGCGACGTCCGCGGTGGGCCGGTAGGGGAGAATCGGCCGGTCGCGGCAGACCTTCTCAGAGATCTCATGGGCCGTGACGGACGGCGGCTCGATGTCGAAACGGTAGCAGCCGCTGACCTCGGTGGCGGCCATGAGCCCCGGCCCGAGCCCCCTGAACTGCTGGGTCACCGTGACCTGTTGTCCCGTTCGGCGGACCTGCGCGTTCGACCTGTTCAGGGGCGAGAGGGCCCGGTCGATCTCGGTGCCGAGGAGTGTCCCGTCCGCGGCCGCCTGCGTCAGCCGGATCCTCGCCGCGTCCACGGACCGCTTCATGCTGTCGCGCGCCTTGCCCTCGTCGCGCCCCGAGGCCGTGCCGAGCCACACCATCCCGCCCAGCACCAGAGCCAGGGCACCGCCCAGCACGACCAGACAGCCCTGCAGCACGCATCCCCCGCGCATCGCCATGTCCGCAGACTCCCCCACCGCCGCCCGCGCGAAGGGACCCGTGTCCGACACGTGATCGAACAGGGCCCCGTACGAGACAGACGCCCGACCCCGCCTCTCGCACCCCGTCCTCACCGGAATCTCAGACAGCGGCCCCCGGATTCAAAGGGTCGACCCAGACAAGTGGCGCACGATGCACCAACAGTGGTGATCACCGAAGAAAGGCGTGCCGTGGGCGTCCCTCAGATATCGAACCGGTCCGAGCGGCCGGCGTGGTCGCGGCGTGGGATCCTCGCCGCGCTCGGCGTCCTGCCGGCGGCCGCCCTGACCGGTTGCAGCGCTTCGGCGGACGCCTCCGAGGGGAAGGGCACGACCACGGGTACGGGCAAATCGGCCGGTGCGAAGGCCGCGCAGACGAAGGCGCCCACGCTCACCGTCTCTCCCGCCGACGGCACGAAGAAGGCCGCCTTCACCAGCCCGGTCGAGGTCACCGTGGCCGACGGCACGCTGTCGGCCGTGAAGGTCACCGGCAACGACGGATCCACCCTCGCCGGTTCCCTCAACGAGGCGCGGACGAGGTGGACTTCCACCCGGAACCCGTACTCGGGCACGAAGTACACGGTCACGGCGCAGACACAGGGGGCCGACGAGGAGAGCACGACCTTCACCACCAAGTCGCCCGGGGAGACCTTCGTCGGCTACTTCACGCCGGAGGCGGGCTCCACCTCCGGCGTGGGCATGCCGGTGTCGATCAACTTCACCGAGGCCGTCAAGGACCGGGTCGCCGTACAGAAGGCGATCACGGTGACGGCCGAGCCCGCGGTCGAGGTCGTCGGCCACTGGTTCAGCGACACCCGGCTGGACTTCCGGCCCGAGGAGTACTGGGCCGCGGGCACGAAGGTCACGCTGAGCCTGCGCCTCAAGGACGTCGAGGGCGCGGACGGCGTGTACGGCACGCAGTCCAAGGACGTCACGTTCCACATCGGCCGCTCGCAGATCAGCACGGTCGACCTGGCGGCGAAGACGATGACGGTGCAGCGGGACGGCGCCACCTATGCGACCTACCCCGTCACCGGCGGCGACTCCGACCACACCACCTGGTCCGGGATCATGGTGATCAGCGAGCGGTTCAAGCAGACCCGCATGGAGTCCTCGACGGTCGGTCTGGGCGACGAGTACGACATCAAGGACGTCCCGCACGCCCAGCGCCTGACCACCTCCGGCACCTTCG
This sequence comes from Streptomyces sp. SAS_270, assembly GCF_052543295.1. Lineage (NCBI taxonomy): Bacteria > Bacillati > Actinomycetota > Actinomycetes > Kitasatosporales > Streptomycetaceae > Streptomyces > Streptomyces sp. SAS_270. The sequence continues at coordinate 5,060 of NZ_JBMNDS010000102.1, read as the reverse complement.
TGCACGGCAACTACTGGGCCTCCACTTCAGTGTTCGGCCACACCAACGCCAGCCACGGCTGTGTGGGCCTGCACGATGCGAAGGGCGCGAGCGACAGTTCCGTGGCGGGCTACAAGTTCTACAAGAGCTCGATGCTCGGTGACGTGGTCGTCGTGAAGAACTCGGGTGAGAGGACCGTGGACCCGGCCAACGGCCTCAACGGCTGGAACCTGTCCTGGGCGGACTGGAAGGCGGGCAGCGCCCTGTAGCCCTGCAGTTGCCTTCCGATGCTGCCCGCACATTCCGGCCTCGTGTCCGGGCCGCAGGAGGATGCCGCAGCCTGAGCCCGTCCCGCCAGGACCGGGCCCACGCTGCTTCGGCACTGCGCTCACCGTGCCACTCGGCGCTCATTCACGGGACACGGCTCAGTCGTCGGAAGGGCAGGGGAACCGCCCGCCGGGCCCCCAATGGGTGACGGGAGCCATGCGGACGGAGACCGCTCCGCACGTCAGGTCCGTCCTGATGACACTCTCCGGCGTGATCTCCCGGACGTGGAACTCCTTGCCCGGCGGGAATTTCAGGCCGTGCCCCAGGTTGATGATCCCTGATTCGCCGACGTAGTCCCGGACCCCGTACTTCTGCAGGTAGGTGATGACCGCGCTGGGGGTGAATTCCGGGTCCGTGTCGTAGATGTCGTCCATGGCGCCGAAGAGGATGTTGACGGCGTCGTAGCCGGCCGCCGCGTCCGCGTCCGGGTTCTTGTCGAACGCCTTTTTGAGGCTTTTGGCGAAGGTTCCCGACGGGTCGGGGCTGCTGAACTGGTTGTAGAACAGCGTCAGCGCACTGTATTTCTGCGCCATGAGGTGACGGTTCAGGATGAGGTCCGGGGCGGGACTCTCGGCGAGCACCGCCACACGTCCCTTGTGGGTACGGCATCCCCGGTCGCCCTGGAGATAGTGGAACAGGTCGTGCATGACGCCGGAACGGCTCGCGAAGAGGACGAAGCCGTCGGTCTCGCGGACCAGTGTGCAGACCTTCGCGGCGACCTCGGGGGACTGGTCCCCGCGGGTGGACTCGGTGTAGGGAACCTCGTGGGTGTCCCCCATCCCGCGGTAGGCCTCCTCGAAGCGATGGGCCAGGTCGGCGCTGAAGTACCGGTCGTCGGGGTCGAAGACGACGATGGCCGGCGGCCCCGCCCGACCGGCGGACGGCTTGGTCACCGCGCGCAGCCGCGGGGAGTACCTGGCGAAGGTCGCCATGCCACGGGCGACGTAGGCGTCCGGCGGCGAGATCTGGAAGTAGGACACCGGGGAGTCGCCCTCGACCATGGGCTGTCCGGAGACACCGGTGCCGAGTACGGGGATGCCGGCGTCACCCAGTTCGATGGCCGCCTGCAACGACTCGGGGCGACTCTGGGTGAGCCCGATGACCGCGGAGATGTTGTCGCGCCGGGCCCGCGAGACGATCATCGCGGCGACATCCACGGTGCTGGGGTTGGTGTGGTTGAGCCCCTGGTGCGAGCCGTAGGTGAAGTACTCCCCCGCGTTCGCGATCAGCAGCCGGACCGGCACCTGGGACTTCAGCCGCAGCGAGTTGACCTGCTGCTGTGCGAGCAGTGCGCCGCGCAGCATCTGGATGCCGGTCGGCGAGGCGCGCCGGGACTGGGAGCCCACGCTGAGCGGAGCGAAGAACACGAGGGTGCGATACGGCTCATGACGGTCCACCTCCTGGTTCTGCCGCCGCAGCACGTCCTCCAGGGGCTTCAGTTCCGAGGCGTACAGGCCCTGTCCGAGCTCGCAGCCGTCCGTGCCGTCGGTCAGGCCCACCACCTCGCCGGTCGCCACGTGCGTGCACGAGTCCGGCGTGCTCGGCCGTGTCGTCACGAAGGCGACGGTGGAGGCGACCACGGTCGCCACCAGGGCGGCGACCACCGGACGTGCCCAGTCCCGCCAGCGGTTGGGCCGGGAGCGGACCTTGCGGTGCACCGCCACCCAGTCGGCCGCGGCGCCGTCGTCGGCATGCCGGGAGACCGGAACGAGGTACGCGCCCTCGATCTGCCGTCCCGCCGCTGCCGCCGCGAGCACGGCGCCGATGCCCTGTGCGGGGCCGCGCGAGCCCTGCTGGGGAACCTCGACGGCGTAGGAGGGGATGTCCGTGGTCGCGGCCGCCAGCACCAGCACGGGGCAGGCAGGCACCTCACGCCCGACCGCGACGAAGGTGTCGAGGAGCTTGCGACTGAGGGAGCCCTCGCTGCCGAGGGAGGGCAGGAGCAGAACGAAGGGCCAGGACCGCCGGGGCCGTCTCGGGCTCAGCAGGGCCGGTCGGGACGCCTCGGCCAGATCGTGCAGCAGGGCGGTCAGCAGGACCTGGCGCACCACCGCCTCGTCCCGCGGCACGGTGGCCTCTCCGTCGGCCACCCGGTCGCGGGACCGTTCCCGCAGCACCACCGCCGCGTTGAGGAAGCTCCGCCCGGGCTCCCCCAGCAGCCGTCCCACCCACTGCATCCGGCCTCCGCGGTTGATGCGGAACCCGTACCACCGCCTCCACAGCCACGCCAGGGGCGCCCCCGCGGCCTTGAGGACGGCCGCCCATCCCTTGGGCGCGAGCACGTCACCGACAGCGTCGGCCCCGTTTCCCCACCCCAAATTCCACGCGTACTTTCCGTACAGGACGTCCCGAATGGCTCGCTGTTCCTCGTCCGCGTCCTCCGCGGGCAACTCGGCCTGCAGGACCGAGAGGCAGATGTCGAACTCGGTGCGCCGCAGTTTTCCGGCACCGTCCGGCATGGTCGAACGGAACTGCCGAGCCACGTGACGGAGCAGCATGACATGCTCATTGCCGGTGACCGCGCATTCCTCGGGCGGGGCGGGCAGCCGTGCCTCGTCCACGATCGCGTGCGGCACAAGACTGGGAATGTGCCCCGACTCTCCCGTCGCCGACCGCAGCAACCTCTGACGGTAGAAGGTGAGCAGGTCCGCGAGGCCGGGATCGGCCTCCGGCGCCGAGGCGTCGTCCACGGCCTCCCGGACGAACACCAGGGCGGGAATGCGCGCCTTTCGCGAGCGCCGCGGAAATGCAATTCCCGCGTGTCGGTCGACGATGACTTTGTCGGTCGCTCTCAGCACATCGTGAAATGACTTGGGCAGGACAAAGCCCGTGTTTTCTCCGGAAGGAGAAGAAGGAGAAGGTGACATCAGGTCCTCCGAATGACGTGGAGGCGGGACACCTTACGGGCCCGGATGAGCAGTCCCGTGACCGTTAATTGGTTTTTTCTCCTCCCTGATCGAATGTGATCGCCGACTGAATGCGATCGGCCGATCGAGAGAAAGGAGAGGCCGGTGATCCGACCTGCCCGGTCCCGGAACTTCACCCGGGGAGCAGGCACAGCCGCAAAGAACATCTCCATGGAAAGCGCCGCAGATCAGGACCAAGTGTCACCGAAGTGGCATTCCCAGCAGAGACCGCCCCACCTTCACCACCTGAACTCCACTACAGCGAAAGGACTTTCTCGGCTTTATCTCTTGACGACCGGAGTGACAGAGAGCACATTGGCCGCGCAGCTGCGATGAGAGCGCTCTCAAAATCACCCGCGCACCCCCACTCCGTACCCGAAGAGGCACCCATGAGTGAACCCTCCGGATCACCAGCCAGACGTGGCCCCCTGCGGCGCGTACTCGTCGCCGTCGTCGGCACCCTGAGCCTGGCCGCGGCCGCGGCGACGGCGGCCACCCTCCCCGCGAACGCGTCCGCGCCCACGCCCCCGTCCGGCTGGTCCCAGGTCTTCGTCGACGACTTCAACGGGGCCGCCGGCTCCGGCGTCAACACCGCCAACTGGCAGTACGACACGGGCACCAGCTATCCCGGCGGCGCCGCCAACTGGGGCACCGGCGAGGTCGAGACGATGACCTCCAGCACGAACAACGTCTCGCTCGACGGCAACGGAAACCTCCGGATCACCCCGCTGCGCGACTCCTCCGGCCACTGGACGTCGGGCCGCATCGAGACCAACCGGACCGACTTCCAGCCACCGGCCGGCGGAAAACTGCGCGTCGAGTCCCGGCTGCAGATGCCGAACGTGACCGGCGCCGCCGCGAAGGGCTACTGGCCCGCGTTCTGGATGCTGGGCGCGCCCTACCGCGGCAACTACCAGAACTGGCCGGGCGTCGGCGAGCTGGACATCATGGAGAACGTCCAGGGCCTCAACACCGACTGGTCGACCGTCCACTGCGGCACCAACCCGGGCGGCCCCTGCAACGAGACCTCCGGCATCGGCAATTCGACGTCCTGCGCGGGCACGACATGTCAGGCCGGCTTCCACACCTACGCGATGGAGTGGGACCGCTCGACGAGCCCCGAGGAGGTCCGCTTCTACCTCGACGGCGTCAACTTCCATACGGTGAAGGCAAATCAGGTCGACGCCACGACCTGGGCGAACGCCACCAACCACGGCTACTTCGTCATCCTGAACGTGGCAATGGGCGGCGGCTTCCCCGACGCCTTCGGCGGCGGCCCCGACAGCGGCACCGAGCCCGGCCACCCGCTGGTCGTCGACTACGTGCAGGTGCTGCAGTCCAGTGGGAGCGGTACCACACCTCCGCCGACCGGCAACCGCGACGCCTACAGCGCCGTCCAGGCCGAGTCGTACGACAGCCAGTCGGGCACCAGCACCGAGAGCACCTCGGACACCGGCGGCGGGCAGAACATCGGCTCGCTGGCAAATGGCGACTGGGCGCTCTACAAGGGTGTCAACTTCGGCTCCACAGCCGCCAAGCAGTTCTATGCCCGGGTCGCGAGCGGCGCGGCGGGCGGGGTCAGCGGACTGGTCGAGGTGCGTCTCGACAGCCGTACCAGCTCACCCATCGGCAGCTTCTCGCTCGCCAACACCGGGGGCTGGCAGAGCTGGAAGACCACCCCGGCGAACATCAGCAGCGTCACCGGCACCCACGACGTCTATCTGACCTTCACCAGCGGCCAATGTGCTCTCTGTCACTCCGGCCGTCAAGAGGTGAAGTCGAGAAAGTCCTTTCGCCGTACGGGAGTTCACGCCTTGAAGAAACCCCTCCGGCCGTTTCGGACGTACC
>NZ_JBMNDS010000101.1:0-35366 GCF_052543295.1 Streptomyces sp. SAS_270 | reverse complement strand
CCCCCCCCCCCCCCCCCCCCCCCCCCCCCCCCCCCCCCCCCCCCCCCCCCCCCCCCCCCGCTCCCGTCTTCCCGTGGACCGCTCAGGCGGCCTCGACGTAGAACCCCTCGTCCCGCTCCAGGTCCCGGATGGCCGCCAGGTCCCGGTCCAACTCCTCGACGGTGTCCGCGACGAGGGACACGAAGCCGGGCGACGTGGCCATGTCCACGGTCTGCCTGAGGGGAGCGCCCGCCCGCACGCCGGTGACGAGCCGGTCGTAGGAGGGCAGCTCGCGGAAGCGGTCCTGCCAGGACGTGGACACCCCGGAGCGCCGGTTGATCAACCACACGTTGCGGACCGTCCGGCTCCACCGCACGGCGCGGTCGTCGAAGTCGGCGAACCCGCGCGGGTCGGTCAGCGCCGTGGCCAGCAGCTCCACATGAGAGGTGCCGGAGTACTTCTCGATGACGTCGGGCAGCAGGGCGCCCATCAGCCGCGCCCCGGTCTCGATCAGCACCGGTCCGTCCTCGGTGAGCATCACCTCGCTGTGCGCGGCGCCGTCGGTGATGCCGAGCGCGGTGACCGCGCGCCGTACGTAGTCCACCAGCGGGGCGACATGAGCCGCGGTCATCGACAGCGGCTGCTGGTAGTCGTACAGCGGCGCGCCGGTCGGTCCTGAGGCCTTCATCGACAGCCATACGTCGGAGACCTTCTGTACGCCGCCCACGGCCACCGTGTTGACGATGTACTCCGTGCCGACCAGGTACTTCTGCACCAGCGCGGCGGGATTGGGATTGCCGAAGTAGTCGTCGCTGCCCAGCACGGCCGAGCAGGCCGTCCGGACCTGTTCGACGGTGGTGCAGATGTGCACGTTGTCCGTGCCGGCGCTGGCGGCCGGTTTGACGACGACCGGAGAGCCGGCCGCGGCGAAGAAGCCGACGGCGGTGTCCACGTCCGTCGCGCCGACCCCCACCGGCGCGGCCAGTCCGACGGCGGCGAGCCGGCCGGCCATCGCGTACTTGTCGCGCCTGGCCAGCACCGTGTCGAAGTCGTTGCCGGGCAGCCCGAGTTCGTAGTTGAGGGTGTCGGCCACCATGACCCCGCACTCGGCGCCCGCCACCACCCGGTCGACTCCCGCGTCCTTCAGCGCACGCACGGCGTCGTCGAGGTGGGGGAAGTAGCCGAGGTCGAGGGAGTAGTGGGCCGGCACGAAGGAGTGGCGCAGTCTCGCCGGAGGGACCTCCTGGCTGTGCACGTGGATGCACTCGACGCCCTGCTCAAGAAGCTTCTCCACCAGGAACGCGGCGGTCGAGTAGCCGTCAACTATAGCGATCTTCACCAGTGAACTCCCGTTCGTAGATCATCAGGACGCCACCACCTCCGTCTGCTCGTTCTGCTCGGCCGTCGGGGCCGGGCTGTCGCGCAAGCGCATGTCGCACAGGTACGCCGCACCGGCGATCACCGCGGCCGTGGCGCCGAAGGCCGCGAAGGAGGCGACCGGTCCGCCGTGGTCCATGACCACACCGGCCAGCGGGGATCCGGCCACATTGCCGATCAGGAGGGCGCTGGCGTACGCACCCATGGCCACGCCCTTGCTGCCCTCGGGGGCCAGCAGGCTCACCGAGGTCGCGGTCGCGGACAGGGCGGGTGCCACGAAGAAGTTCGCGGGAACGGCCAGCAGGCACAGCCAGTACCACTGGGTGGCCAGGCCCATCGGCATGCACAGCAGTCCGAGGACCGCGGTGACCACGAACACGGAGGGCGGGCGGCGCATCCCGCCGTACACGAGCCCACCGGCCACCGACGCGACACCCGCGACGACCAGCAGCAGCCAGCTCCACTGGAGCTGACCCCATCGCTGCAGCGTGCCGATGGCGGCGACCTCGAAGCCGATCACGGCGATCGACGCGGCGACGGTCATCCCGAGCGCGCACGCCATCCGGGGGGACAGCCAGTCGGTGAGGCGGGGCTTGCGGCCGTCCTTGGGACGGGCCTTCTGCAGTGGCGGGTTGAGCACCAGATACGAGAGACCGGAGAGGAACAGCAGGGCACCCATGACGAGGAACGCCACCGTGGGGGAGGCCTGCGAGGCGAGCAGGATGCCGACCGACGGGCCGACCATGTAGGCGAGGTCGGTGGTCATCGAGTCCACCACGTACGCCGTGTGCCGGTTTTCCTCGGTCACCATGGTCGCCAGCGCCAGCCGGATCACCGTGAACGCCGGCAGCGTCGTCAGGCCACCGACGAACGCCGCCGCCAGCAGCGCGGGATACGGCAGGAGGTGAGCCAGTCCCCAGAACAGCGACTGTGCCGTCACCACCAGCGCGAGCACCTTGCGCAGGCCGTACCGGTCGAGACCGCGGCCCTGGAACGGCGCGCCGATCCCGGCCCCCGCCGTCCACAGCGCGGACACGAGGCTCGCCGCGCCGAAGCCGCGGTCCAGATTGCTCACGACATGCAGGAGGATGACCGCGGAAATGCCGAGGCCGGGCATCTTCGCCAGCAGCCCTATGGTCATCAAGGGCCGGAGCTTCGGCTCGGCGAAAACCTGTCGATAGGCAGCGAACATGGATACGGCTCCCGGACTGGTACTGGGCGGGCAATTACTTGTTCAATGGGCCGTACTTTACCGGAATGCGCCCAGGCGTCGTGGTCCCGAACAGGTCAACTCCCGTTTGTCCAGGGCCACTCGACCCGGTCGAGGAGGTCCATCTCCGAAAGCAGTGAGTGCAGCCCGCTGAAGTCGCGTACCAGGTTTGTCCGTCCGGCGTCGTTCTGCACCTCGGAAATCATGCGTTCGGCATCGGCGACACCATGCAGGTCAAGAATGCTCTGCCATGTCCGGTAATCGTTGGCGACAAATGCCTCCAGTCCCGTGATCATGGTGTCGACGAAGAATTTCTTCTGTTTCTCGGACAGGAAGTCGTAGACGGTCTTGGCGAGTTCACCGGAGATGGAGGAGTGGCAGATCTCGTCACGGTTGTGCAGTTGCACGGTCGTCGAGTTGATGACCTGGATGTCGGGATCGTCGGACAGCAGGTTCAGATAGGCGCTGATCGATGTCTCGGACACGGTGGCGAAGGCGAGGGTGGTGAGCTTGCGCTCCCACGACTCGGCGCAGGAGTCCCGGAGTTCCTGGTGCCGGGCGACGATGTGCGGGGCCGGCAGGATCGAGTCGGGCAGCTCGATCTTCCGCTGCTGCCGGGTGATCGTGCTGGCGTTGAGATGCATCAGCGTGTGGTACTGCTCGTCCACCATGGCCTGGGCGAGCGACGTCTCCAGCGCGGGACCGCCCAGCGAGGGGAACTCGCCCTCGATGACGAAGGCGAAGGCCGGATTGGCGATGCGCTGCTCGGCGAGGATGGTGTGCCGGTTGTACGCCAGCCACGCCCAGCTCAGCATGGAGTCACGGACCTCGGCCGGCAGCCCGTCCCAGCCGGGGTGGCCGACGAACGGCACGATCCCCACCGGGTAGTCCGGGCGTTCGGCGTCGAACAGGTCCTCCAGTTCGGGTTCCTTGCGCTTCACCGTCGCGCGTCGGTGCCAGTTCCCCGCCAGGCGCGTGATGACCGCGTTCTCCACCGGATGGGTGGGGTCGAAGGGCGGGAAACCGGGGATCTCCATCAGTGCGTTGCTGTTCATCCAAGCCTCCGTGATGCGCTTCCTGATACGAACGGGACGGCCGCGTGAGCCCGCGTCACGCGGCAGGGTCCACGTCGTAGAACGCCGGCCCGTCCAGGTAGCACAGCGTGTTGTAGTCGCGCTCGACCGTCTCGGCGACCGGGTGCGCCAGGCCGACGGCGATCGTCTTCGTGGAGTCGTCCACCGTTTTGGCGACCTGCCCGCCGGGCGGTACGAAGACCTCCACGTTGTTGAAGCTCTCCAGCTCCCGGACGGTGTCGAGGAGCGGATAGGCGCGCAGCCTGCCCGCCTGCGGTGCGGTCGGCCAGCACACCGTCACATGCCGGTCGAGCCGGTAGGGGCGCGCGTAGGTGGCGAGAAAGCGCTCCGGGTGGAGATAGGCCTCCACCGTCCAGGTGTTCTGCGACTCGCCCGCGGCCAGTTCGGCGTAGTAAGGGGTGTTCGCCCCGGCGATGCGCGCTCCCACCTCGACCAGGCACGGTCCTTCGTCGGTGAGGATCACCTCAAGGTGTGCCGGGCCGTGCCGGATGCCCAGGGCGTCGAGCACGGTGAAGGCGTAGTCGACGAGCGTCTGCCGAACCGGGGAGTCGGGGGCGATCAGGTGCCCGGCCGTGATGCGGTCGCGGACGCCGGGGACCGACATCTTGCTGTACTTCCAGACGTCGGTGGCCCGGTGGTGGCCGTCGCGGCTGACCGTGTCCACCACGTACTCGCCGCCGACCAGGTATTCCTGTACGACGGCGGAGGAGTTGACCTCCGAGAAGACGGTGGTGGCCCCCAGGATGCGCCGGAAGGCGGCCGCCGACTCCTGGGGGGTGTCGCACACGGTCACGCCGTCGTTGGCCGCGCTGCGCAGCGGCTTGACCACGACCCGGCCGCCGATTTCACGGTGCCAGGCGATCAGCGAGTCCTCGTCCTCGATCAGCTTCTGGCGGGCTCCGCGTACCCCGGCGGCCTTGATCGTGTCGATCTGGATGAACTTGTTCCGGCGAGCCGGGGAGAGCCGTGTGCCGTTGGTGGGCAGAGCGAGCGCCTCGCTGAGCCGGTCGGCCAGCTCGACCCCGTACTCACCGGCGGCGATCACCGCGACGGGCTCGTGCTTGGCCACCGCCTCGGCCGTGTCGCCCAGCGCGCCCTGGTGCACGATGTTGTCGCTGAACTCCGAGGTGTCGAACGCGCCTTGATAGCACTTCGGCACATCCATCGTGCTCTGCACCCTGACGACCTCGCAGCCGTGCTCCATGAACGCTTTCGCCAGCGCGTGGCTTGAGGGGTAGGCGTCGACCAGGACGACGCTGCTTGCGGTGTTGCCCATGCTTCCTGTTCCTCCGTTCGTGCCTGCCCTGTTGGTCACGCCGATTCCTCCAGGGCCTCGGCAAGGCCCGCGATGGTCGGGTGCCGGAAGATCAGCACCGGGGAGATACGCCTGCCGAGGTGTTCACCGAGCCGCGTCGCGACCGCGGTGACGGCCAGCGAGTTCCCGCCCACCGAGAAGAAGTTGTCCTCCGGTCCGAGCTCGCTTTCGATACCGAGGCATTCGCGCAGCACCTCGACCACCAGTGCCTGACCCTCGGTCGCCGGGGCGGCGCTCACCTCCTGGGCACCGATCGGCTGCGGCGCCGGCAGTGCCTCGCGGTTCACCTTGCCGTTGGGGGTCAGTGGGATCTCGGCGATGGCGGTGAAGTTCTGCGGCAGCATGTACGGCGGCAGCTGCTCGGCCAGATGCTCACGCAACTGCGCGGGTACAAGAGGCGGTTCGGGTTCGCCGGCCGCCTGCTCCGGGATCAGGTAGGCCGCCAGCTGCTCCACACCGGTGGCCGTCCGGTGCACCGCGACAACGCAGTCCGACACCGCCGGATGGGTGCGCAGGGCTGCCTCGATCTCGCCCAACTCGATGCGGAAGCCCCGCAGTTTGACCTGGTGGTCGTCGCGGCCGAGGAAGATCAGGTTGCCGTCCGGCAGCAGCTGCACCACGTCGCCGGTCGCGTACATCCGGGCGCCCGCCTCCTCGGCGAACGGATCGGGCAGATACGCCTCCGCCGTCCGGGCCGGTTTGCCCAGGTAGCCGCGGCCGACGGCCGTCCCGCCCACGTACAGCAGTCCCCGGCAGCCCGGCACCACCGGGCGCAGCTGCGGATCCAGCACGTAGAGCCGGGCGTTGTCGGTGGCGCGGCCGAACGGGACGCTGGGCCGGTGGGCGTGCCGGTCGAGCAGTTCCTCGGTGATCGGGCAGACCGCGGAGGTCACGGTGGCCTCCGTCGGCCCGTACTCGTTGAACACCTGGCAGCCGTCCGCGGCGGCGGCCAGCACACGGCGCGCCACGTCGTGCGGTACAGCTTCCGCGCCGGTGAAGATCAGCCGCACGGAGGCCAGGCCCGCGGCGACCACGCCCGGGTTCTCGGCGGCCCCGGTGTCCTCCGCGGCCTCCAGCAGGATCCGCATCTGCGACGGGGTCGCGTTCAGGGTGGTGATGCCGCGCTCCGCCAACTGCCGCAGGAACGCGGTCGGGTCGTACGCGGCGGTGGCGCTCGCCAGATGCAGCTGGGCGCCGGAGACCAGGCACTGGAAGATCTCCCAGACCGAGTTGTCGAAGGCCACGGAGTGGTTCAGCAGCGCCCGGTCCCGCTCGGTCAGTCGGCAGACCCGCTGGTTCCACTCCAGGAACGAGGTGATGTTGGCGTGGGTGATCGCCACACCCTTCGGCTTTCCGGTCGAGCCGGAGGTGTAGATCACATAGGCCAGGTGATGCGGCTGCGCGCCCTCGGGCGTGGACAGCCCGGGTGCGGCGGCCGGGGCGGAGTCGACCCGCACCGCTTCCACCCCGTCGCCGAACAGCGGCGAGGCGGCGTGGGCGGAGTCCGTCACCACCAGCCGTACACCGGAATCGGCGACCAGGTACTGCAACCGGTCGGCCGGATAGCCCGGGTCGAGCGGCACATACGCGCCGCCCGCCTTGAGCACGCCGAGCAGGGCTATCACCAGCTCGGCCGAGCGGTCCAGGCACACGCCGACCAGGCGCTCGGGGCCCACGCCCCTGGCGCGCAGCACTCCCGCCAGCCCCGCGGCGCGGCGGTCCACCTCGGCGAAGGTCAGCGAGCGGCCGTCGGCCACCACGCAGACGGCCTCGGGCGAGGTCCGCACCCGGCGCTCCCACATCCGCACCAGCGTGCTCGGCTCCGGCAACGGGTCGGCGGACTCCCCGCCGGACAGCTCACGCAGTTCCTCCGGGGCCAGGATCTCCAGCTCGGACAGCCGCTTCGCGGGGCCGGCCGCCATCTGCTCCAGCACCCGCAGCAGGTGACGGCCGAGGCGCTGGACGAAGGGCTGGTCGAAGAGGTCGGTGGCGTACTCGATCGACACCGAGAGATCGCCCTGCCCGGCCGCGTGGTCGGTGATGTCGAAGGCGAGGTCGAACCGGGCGGTACCGAGCCTTCCCTCCAGCTCCCTGCGGTCGAACGCCTCGGTGAGCGGACCGGGTTCGGGTGCCTCGTGCAGGGCGAACAGCACCTGGAAGAGCGGGTTGCGGCTCAGGTCCCGCTCCGGACACAGCTCCTCGACCAGCTTCTCGAAGGGCAGCTCCTGGTGCGTGTAGCTCCCCAGCGCCACTTCGCGCACCCGGGCCAGCAGTTCCACCCAGGACGGGTCCCGGGACAGATCGGTGCGCAGTACGACGGTGTTCACGAAGTAGCCGATGACATCGGCGGTCTCCGGCCTGGGCCTGCCGCCGACCAGGGTGCCGACCGCTACGTCGCGCTCGTCGGCGTACCGGCCGAGCAGCACCTGCAGCGGGGCGAGCAGTCCCATGAACAGCGTGACGCCCTCCGCACGGCACAACTCACGTACGCGGCCCGCCAGTTCGGCCGGAATCCGCAGCAGCTCCCGTTCCCCGCGGTGACTGGCCACCACGGGCCGGGGCCGGGCGGTCGGCAGCTCCAGCGCGGGCACCCCGGCGAGCTGGTTGCGCCAGTAGCCCAGCAGCCGGTCGAGTTCCTCTCCCCGCAGCCGGTCCCGCTGCCACTGGGCGTAGTCCGCGTAACGCACCGCGACCGGTGGCGGTGCCGGCGTCTCTCCGGCGCTCAAGTCCGTGTACAGCGTGCCCAGTTCCCGTATGAGCAGATCCACCGACCGGCCGTCCACCGCGATGTGATGGATGGTCAGCAGCACGACGTCCCGGTCCGGGGTGCGCAGCAGGTCCGCGCGCAGCAGCGGAGCCTCCGCCAGATCGAACGGCGCCCGGATGCGCTCGGTGAGCACCTCGTCGAGGGCCTCCTCGGGCAGCTCGGTGCAGGGCACGGTGACCGGCGCGGCCTCGCGGACCACGGGCCGGGCGCGGCCGTCGGCGGTGACCAGCGTCGTGCGCAGCGTCTCGTGCCGGCGGACGATCTCGGAGAGGCAGGCCTCCAGCACCCGCGCATCGACGCGCTCGTCGGGGAGGGACAGGGCGACGGGCAGGTGGTAGGCGGGTGCGCCGCTGTGCACCTGCTCGAAGATCCAGATGCGCTCCTGCCCGAAGGACAGCACCGGCGCGGCGGCCGGCCGGATCGGGTCGTCCTCGCCGGGCCCCGCCTTGGCCAGTGCCTCGGCGAGCCCCGCCGGTGTCGGATGGGCGAAGACCGCCTGCACGTCGACGGGCACCCCGAGCAGTTCCCGCAGCCGGGCCACCGCCGGGACGGCCGACAGCGACTGACCGCCGAGGGTGAAGAAGTCGTCGTGCGGCGACACGTCCTCGACCCCGAGAACCTCGCCCCACACCCGGCCGATGACCTCGGCCTCCGGCAGCACCGGCGTGTTCGCGTGCGCACGGCCGGGCTCACGGATCCGCTCGTAGCCGATGCCGCGCAGGGCATTGCGGTCGGCCTTGCCCGCGGGTGTCCGGGGCAGCGCGTCGAGCAGCGCGTAGCCCTGCGGGACCATGTACGCCGGCAGACGCTCGCCGAGGTGGTCGCGCACCTGGGCCATCGCGCGCTCGGGAAGAGGGCCGCTCGCTGTCAGATAGGCCACGAGCTGATCGCCGCCCGCGGCCTCGCGGTCCACGACGACCAGGGCGTCGGCGACGAGGGGGTGGCCGCGCAGGCACGCCTCGATCTCGCCGAGTTCGATGCGGAAGCCGCGCACCTTGACCTGGTGGTCGTTGCGGCCGAGGACCTCCAGGCGGCCGTCCGGCGTCCAGCGGGCGAGGTCGCCGGTCCGGTACAGGCGTTCGCCGTCGCCGCCGAAGGGGTCGGGCACGAAACGCTCCGCGGTCAGCGCAGGGCGATTCAGGTAGCCGCGGGCCAGACACGCGCCGCCGATCCACAGCTCGCCGCTCTCGCCCGGTCCGGCCTCACGGCCCTGCTCGTCCACGACATGGGCGCGGGCGTTGGCGAGCGGCGTGCCGACCGTGATGCGGCCCTCGGCGCGGTCGATGCGGGCGGCGGTCGCCCACACGGTTGCCTCCGTCGGCCCGTACAGGTTCCACAGGGTGCCGCCCGTGGCGAGAAGGTCCGCGGCGAGCTGCGGATCCAGCGCCTCCCCGCCCGAGAGCAGGGTCAGTCCGCGGCCGGAGCTCCAGCCGGACGCGAGGAGCATGCGCCAGGTCGTCGGCGTGGCCTGCACGACCGTGACGCCTTCCTCCTCGACGGTGGCGGCGAGCAGCTCGGGATCGGTGTTGGCGGCCCCCGGCGCCATGACGACCCGCGCCCCGACCGTCAGCGGCAGGAAGAGCTCCAGGGTCGAGATGTCGAAGGAGAGCGGGGTGAGCGCGAGGACCCGGTCGTCGGCGCCGAGCCCGGGCCGCTCCGCCACACTCGCGAGGAAGGAGCTGATCGCCGCGTGCTCGACCGCCACGCCCTTCGGCTGCCCGGTCGAGCCGGAGGTGTAGATGACGTACGCGAGATTCTCCGGGCGCGGGGAAGCGGCCCCCGGTGTCCCCATCCCGGCCGTGCGGCGCGGGGCCTCGGGAAGGTCCGCCACCACCAGCGCTTCGGCCGCCCCGGTCTGCCGGGCCCGCTCCCGGTGCGCGGCGTCGCAGAGCACCAGCCCTACGCCGGAGTCGGCCCGCATGCGCCGCAGCCTGTCGGCCGGATAACCGGGGTCCAGCGGCAGATAGGCGGCGCCGGATTTGAGGATGCCGAGCAGTGCGACGACCATGTCGACCGACCTGCCGAGACAGACACCGACCAGCGACTCCGGGCCGAGGCCGCGCGCACGCAGTTCGGCGGCCAGCACCGAGGCGCGCCGGTCGACGTCCGCGTACGTGGCACGCTGCGCGCCCGCGACGACCGCGATCGAGTCCGGGTTGGTCGCGACCCGCTGTTCCCACAGTTCGACCAGGGTGGTCGGCGCCATGAACTGATCCTTTCTCAACGCCATTCGGTGAGGGCGTGCGTGATCGATTCCGCCAACTGCTGCTCCGCACCGCGCAGGTAGAGGTGTCCGCCGGGGAAGAGGCGCAGCTCGAAGTCGGCCGACGTGTGCCCGATCCAGGCGGCGAGCTCGGCCTTGGTGACGCCCTCGTCGTCGGCGCCGCCCAGCACGGTGAACGGGCAGCGCAGCGGCTCCTCGTCCCGGTGCGCGTACGTCTCGCACACGGTCAGGTCCGCGCGCACCAACGGCAGCAGGAACTCCTGCAGTTCGCGGTCCAGCCCCGCGAACTCGGACTGCTCCAGCCGTGCGAGAAGCGCTTCGTCGGGCAGCGCGTGCAACGGGTCCTGGTCCGGCAGATGCGGGGCGCGGTGCGCCGACAGGAACATCCGGCGGGGGAGCGGCGCGCCGAGCGCCCGCAGCCGCCGCGCGACCGCGAACGAGAGGAGCGCTCCCATGCTGTGTCCGAGGAACGCGTACGGCAGCTCGGTCCGGGACGCGATCAGCGGCGCCAGCGCGTCCACCACCGCGTCCGCCGAGAGGAGCGGCGACTCGCCCATCCGGTTCTCCCTGCCGGGGAGTTGGACGGCGCAGACCTCGATCTCGTCGGGGAAGTGCCGGGCCAGCCGGTAGGAGGAGGCGCCCGCCCCGGCGTGCGGGAAGACGAACAGGCGTCGGTTCGCGGTGTGTTCGCGGCTGCCGAGGCCGGGCAGCCACAGCCGTGCGGCGGCACCTTCCGGCGCCGCTACCGTGCCGGTCACCGCAGCGCGCCTTCCGCGACGGCTGGCTCGGCGGATACCCGCGCCGAACGGGGAGTGAGGTCGGTCCAGACCTCCTCGATGTGGGCGAGGCACTCCTGCTTGGTCCCGGTCCTGCCCACCGTGGCCCAGCCCGCCGGGAGTCGCCGTTCGGCGAACCAGATCGAGTACTGCTCCTCGTCGTTGACCACGACGACGTAGCGTTCGTCCGCGCTGCTCATGATCAGCCCTCCACCCCGGCGAAGAAGTCGTCGACCCGTACGCCCTTGCCGGCGGCGGCGACCCGGTCGTACACCCACTTGCCGACGGCGAGGTCCAGCACGCCGAGACCGAACGGGGAGAAGACCGCGGCGCGGCCCGGTGCCCGGGCGACACGGCCGTGCAGCAGGTCGCCGACCGTGCCGTTGAGGAAGTCGCGGTTGCCCGTCTTCTGCTCCGCCAGGTGCAGCGAGGTGCGCTCGCGTACGGCGTGGTCGACGTCGTCGGTGAAGTTCTGCGCGGCGAGGACGACCTCGGGGGCGAAGTCGCGCAGCGAGAGGTGCAGGACGACCGGTCCGTGCGCGAGCAGCCCCGGGTCGTGCAGGTGGGGTTCGCCGGCCACCGTGGTCAGCACCACCAGGTCGCAGTCGGCGAAGGCCTCCTCGACGCGCTGGGCCGTCACCACCTCGGCCTCGGACTGCTCCTTGAGGGTGGCGCCGAACCGCTCGGCCGCCGCCGGGTTGAGGTCGAACAGCCGGAATCCGTCGATCTCCCAGCCCAGATCCCGCAGGAACTTCGCCACGTGCTGGGCGATCAGCCCCGTGCCGACGATGCCGACCTTCCGTGCCCGCCGCGCGCCGAGCAGGAGCTCGGCGCCCAGCACCGCGGAGGCGGCGGTCCGGGTGGCGGAGATGATCGAGGACTCCAGGCAGGCGAACGGGTACCCGGTGTCGCAGTCGTTGAGGATCAGCGTGGCCGACGCGCGGGGGATGCCGTGCCCGGTGTTGTCGGGGAAGCTGGCGATCCACTTGTTTCCGGCGACGTCGAAGTCACCGCCGAGATAGGCGGGCAGCGAGATGATCCGCGAGCGGCTCTGGTGCGGGAACCGGAGAAAGGAGCTGTGGGGGTTGGAGCTGTCACCGGCGTCGTGCGCCAGGTAGGCGGCCCGGACGATCTCCAGGCACTCCGGGCGGTTGCTGTCCACCTCGGCGGCGACCTCGCTCGCGCCGATGACCGTCAGGGACGGCAGGGTTAGTGCACGCACGCCAGTATTCCTCCTTCGGCTTGCCTGGCCCTGCCGCGCGACTGCGCGGACGTCAGCGGCTCCTCGGCGCGCAACTGCCGGACCCAGGCGGGGTTGTAGATGGTCTTGGCGTAGGCATTGCCGCGGTCCGCGGCCAGCAGGGCGACGGCCGGGCGGGCGCCGGTGACCGGGTTTCTGGCGAAGTAGCTCTGGACGGCGGAGTAGACGCTTCCCGTCGAGCCGCCCGCGAACAGGCCGTGCCGGGCGACGAGCGCGTGGCAGCCCTCGACGGCGCGGGTCTCGGGAACGATCTCGATGTCGTCGATCAGGGCCTGTTCGACGAGCGGGGGCACGATGCTGGAGCCGATGCCCGGGATCCTCCGCTTCCCGGGCGGGCCGCCGAAGATCACCGAGCCCTCGGTGTCCACGGCGACCACGACGCACCGCGGAAAGGCCTCCTTCACCCGGCGCGAGAGGCCCGCGATGGTGCCGCCGGTCCCGACGCCGACGAAGAGGTAGTCGATCGCGCCCGTGGCACCGACCAGTTCACCCCCGGTGAACCGGTAGTGCGCGTTGAGGGCGTCCTCGTTGGCGTACTGGTTGGTCCAGTACGCGTGGTCCACTTCCGCCGTCAGCTCTCGCACTCTGGCCAGGCGGGTCTTGAGGAATCCGCCGGTGGCGTCCCGAGCGGTGACCTTCTCCACCCGGGCGCACAGCCTGTGCAGCTGCGCCTCGGTGGCCTCGTTGCAATTGGGGTCGATGACCGGAACGAAGGGCACACCCACCATGCGGCAGTAGAACGCCAGCGAGATGGCGAAGTTGCCGGACGACGACTCGATCACCGTGGTGCCCTGGGTGATCTCCCCACGGGTGATCGCCTGTTCCAGGATCCACAGCGCTGAGCGGTCCTTGGCACTGCCGGTCGGATTGCAGAACTCAAGCTTGGCGACGATGTCCAGGTCACCGCCCACTAGAGGCACCAGCGGAGTCCCCGCGAGACTGCGACGGAGATGCGTGATGCGGTCGACCAACGACTGACTGACCCGCCTCTGAGACATGTCGATGACGGTGCCACGCACAGCCGCAGGACTGCTCAAGCGCCACTCAAACGTCGCTTCACACCGGGACGAGACCCACCCGCCCGCAGAACGGCCGCCACCTGCGGAAGCGACGGTTTCGGCCTATTGCCCGGCATCACGGGGGAAGACGTTCGTCCGGTGGTGGAGCCGGGGAAAGCTCTCCGGCATGACCGACGCCGCCCTCTGGATCTCGTCACTGACCGCCGGCACGGCTGTGCTGGCCAGTTGGGTCACCAGTCGCGGGACGGCGCACGCCGCGCAGATCCAGGCCGACGCGGCGGCGAGGACGCAGCGCACCGTCCGGGTGAGCGAGGCGAGGAGGCAGGCCTACGTGAGCCTGATCGAGCAGGCCCACAGGATGGCCGAGCTGTACTGGGAGGTGTCCGACATCCACGCCTCGGCGGACGCGCGCGTCGAGCAGTTGCCTGCGCTGAAGGAGGTGCGGGCCAGTCTTCGGGAGGAGTACGGCAAGCTGCGCCACTTCATCTGGGTGATCAACCTGGAGGGGCCGGACGCGGTGGCCGCGGCAGCGGAGAACATCAGGCTCTCGACTCGGCCGCCCCACAGGGCACTTGAGGCGTCCATCGCGGGTGACCCCGACGCGGCCAGGGTCTTCGACCAGTGCTACGACCCGTTCTGGCAGTCGGTCCTGGCCTTCGTCTCCACTGCCCGGGCCGCCGTGCACGATCTCTGAATTCCGCTTCGGCGCCGCTCAGTTACCCGCAGCCCCGGCGCGCAGCCCGTCCATGACGAGGTCCAGGAGGCGCGTGGCGCGTGGTTGCCAGTCGGTGTGGGGGTCGAGTTGCCACAGGCCGGAGATGGCGAGCATGAAATCGCCCGCTGTCACACCGGGGCGGATGGTGCCGGCCTCCTCGTTGGTGCTCAGCAGGAGTGTGGCGGCCTCGGTCACGGGATTGTGGGCCGGCCGGGCTGGGCCGTTGGGTCCGCTGACGGCCTTGCGCATCGCCTCGGCCAGGCCCGCCTTGGTCATGGCGTAGCGCGCGAGGCGGTCCATCCACATGCGCAGGGCCACGTCCGGGGCATGGGCCAGGAGGAGCGGGGCGGCGGCGTCGGCGACCTGCTGCATCTCGTGGCGGTAGACCTCGAGGACGAGGGCCTCGCGGTTCGGGAAGTTGCGGTAGAACGTGCCCTGCCCGACGCCCGCCTTCTTCGCGATGGTGCTGAGCGGGGCGTCGGCCGAACGGGTCAGCTCGGCCAGGGCGACCTCCAGGATGCGTTCGCGATTCCGTTGCGCGTCGGAGCGCAGGGGGGTGTCCGAGCGCGGCGCGTCGTTGTCGTCCCGCTTGTGCTGCACTCGTCCTCCTTCCGGGATCGCGGCAGGCCGCCCTTGCTAAGCGGACAGCTGTCCGCTAGGTTCGTGGGTAAGCGGACAGCTGTCCGCTTGGGTCCATCGTAGCGGCAGCCGCGGCCCATGGGGATGGCCGGAACCGATCGCCCACCCGCATTGTCGCGCACCGCGCAGCCGCGGGCCCACGCACTCCCCGCCCACCCCCCTGTCCTCTCCGTACAGCGCCATCTCCGTGCGAACTCCCTGCCGGTTTCGCCCGTCCGACTTCGACGCGCCCACCCGCGAAAGAAGGCTGATCATGGCCGCAGTTTCCGCCCCTTCGACGTACAGCGCCATCACTCTCACCGTCAACGGCGAGCAGTACTCCCTGCCCGTCGACCACCGCACCACACTGCTCGACGCACTGCGCGAGCACCTCGATCTCACCGGCACCAAGAAGGGCTGCGACCAGGGACAGTGCGGAGCCTGCACGGTGCTGCTCGACGGGCGACGCGCCGTGTCCTGTCTGCAGCTCGCGGTCGCCGCCGAGGGGCGCTCGGTCACCACCATCGAAGGCGTGGCCGACGGCGACCAACTGCACCCGGTGCAGCAGGCGTTCCTCGACCTCGACGGCTACCAGTGCGGCTACTGCACACCGGGGCAGATCTGTTCGGCCATCGCGGTGATCGAGGAACACGCGGCGGGCTGGCCGAGCGCGGCCACCACCGACGTACGGCCGGAAACAGGGCCTCCACCCCTCACCCCCGACGAGATCCGGGAGCGCATGAGCGGCAATCTGTGCCGCTGCGGTGCCTACGTCTCCATCGTCCAGGCGGTCGCCGAGGCCGCTCAGGCGACGCAGGCGCAAACGCAGACGCAGACGCAGGGACCGGGGCAAAGGCAGGCGGACGAGGCCAAGGAGGCAGCGGCATGAGGGAGTTCGGCTATGAAAGGGCG
This sequence comes from Streptomyces sp. SAS_270, assembly GCF_052543295.1. Taxonomy (NCBI): domain Bacteria; kingdom Bacillati; phylum Actinomycetota; class Actinomycetes; order Kitasatosporales; family Streptomycetaceae; genus Streptomyces; species Streptomyces sp. SAS_270. Next base: position 20,099 of record NZ_JBMNDS010000101.1, on the reverse strand, counting down.
TCCGACGTCACCGGCGCCGTCGCCCTGCTCGGTGCCGACCCCGACGCCCGATTCCTCGGCGGCGGCACCAACCTCGTCGACCTGATGAAGACCGGCGTCGAGCGGCCCTCCCGGCTCGTCGACGTACGCGAACTGCCCCTGGACCGGATCCGGTTGACGCAGGATGGCGGCCTCAGCATCGGCGCGACCGTCACCAACAGCGACCTCGCCGCGCACCCCGAAGTCCGGCGCCACTACCCGGCGTTGAGCCAGGCGGTGCTGGCCGGTGCCTCCGGGCAGCTGCGCAACATGGCCACGGTCGGCGGCAACCTGCTCCAGCGCACCCGCTGCGGCTACTTCGCCGACGTCACCAAGCCGTGCAACAAGCGTGCGCCCGGCAGCGGTTGCCCCGCAGTCCTGGGCGAGCACCACAACCACGCGATCCTCGGCGCCTCCGCGCACTGCGTGGCCACGCACCCCTCGGACATGGGCGTGGCACTGACGGCCTTCGACGCGGTCGTATCGTACGAAACGGCCGACGCGCCCGGCGAGTTGCCGCTCGCCGAGTTCTATCTGCCCGTGGGCGACACCCCGCACCGGGAGACGGCCCTGCCGCCGGGCGCGCTGATCACCGGTGTCACGCTGCCGCCCGCCCCGGTCGCCGCCCACTCCCGCTACCGCAAGGTGCGCGAGCGCGCCTCGTACGCCTTCGCGATCGGCTCGATCGCCGCCGCCCTCGACGTCCACGACGGCGTCGTACGCGAGGTGCGCCTGGCCTTCGGGGCGGTCGCCTCCCGGCCCTGGCGGGCCCGAACCGCCGAACGCGCCCTGACCGGGGCGCCGGCCGACGCCGAGACCTTCGCCGCCGCCGCGGACGCCGAACTGGCCGCCGCCGAGCCGCTGGCCGACAACGGATACAAGGTGACCCTGATGCGCAACCTCGTGGTGGCCGTCCTGACCGAACTCGCCGAGGAGGCCGCCCGATGACCACCGCCGCCACCACCGGACGTACGACCGCGAAGGGCGCCGTCGGCACCGCGCACACCCGGGTCGAGGGCCGCGACAAGGTCACCGGAGCAGCCCGCTACGCGGGCGAGATCCCCTTCGCCGAACTGGCCCACGGCTGGCTGGCGTTGTCCACCGTCGCCCGCGGCCGTATCCGCGCGGTGGAGACCGACCCGGTCCTCGCCATGCCCGGCGTCATCACCGTCCTGCACCACGGCAACGCCCCGCGTGTCGACGCCGACTACATCGGCCTCCTGGGCACCCCGCCGGACCCGACCACGGCCGTCTTCCAGCGCGACCAAGTGCCCTATCTGGGCTGGCCGGTGGCGCTGGTCGTCGCCGAGACCTCCGAGCAGGCCAGGGAAGCGGCCGAGGCGCTCGTGGTGAGGTACGAGGAGGAGCCGCACGACGTCACGTTCCGGAGCGAGCACCCGGACGCGTATCCCGTGGACGCCCATATGCCGGCGGTGGTGGAGAAGGGTGACCTGGAGGCCCAACTCACCGCGTCCGCTGTCGTCGTGGACGTGGAGTACACCACCCCGGAAGAACACCACAACCCGATGGAGCCGCACGCGGCGACGGCCCGCTGGGAGGGCGGGCGGCTCGAAGTCGTCGACTCCAACCAGGGCACCCTGTGGGTCGCCGCCGAACTCGCCAGTCTCTTCTCGCTCGACCCGGCCTCGGTCCGGGTGCGCTCCGAACACGTCGGCGGCGGCTTCGGCAGCAAGGGCGTGCGCGCCCACCAGGTGGCGGCCGTGATGGCCGCGACCGTTCTGCAGCGCCCCGTACGCGTCGTCATGACGCGCCGTCAGATGTTCTCGCTGGCCGGCTATCGCAGCCCCACGGCCCAGCGTGTCCGGCTCGGCGCCGACGCGGACGGCAGGCTGCGTGCGCTGGAACACCGCTCCCTGAGCCTCACCTCGACCGTGCACGAGTTCATCGAGCCGAGCGCCGGTGTGGCACGGACGATGTACGACGCCGACGCCCACCACACCAGCAACCAGGTGGTACGGCTGGACGTACCGACGCCGACCTGGATGCGTGCGCCGGGCGAGGCGCCGGGCTCCTTCGCGCTGGAGGCCGCCCTCGACGAACTCGCCGAGAAGTGCGGCATCGACCCGATCGAGCTGCGCGCCCGCAACGAGCCCGAGCGGGGCCCCATCTCAGGGCTGCCGTTCAGCGGACGCAACCTGCTCGCCTGCTTCCGGGAAGGGGCCGACAGGTTCGGCTGGGCGGACCGGGACCCGCGTCCGGGCCTTCGCCGGGAGGGGCGATGGCTGCTCGGCACCGGCACGGCGGCCGCCTCCTTCCCCGCGGGGGCGGCACCCTCCACGGCCGCCGTGACGGCGGAGGCGGACGGCACCTTCACCGTACGGATCAACGCGACGGACATCGGGACCGGCGCACGGACCGCCCTCACCCTGATCGCCGCCGACGCGCTGGAGGTGCCGACGGACCGGGTCCGGGTGCACATCGGGGACAGCGACCTCGGGATGGCGTTCATCGCCGGCGGTTCGATGGGCACCCGCTCCTGGGCCTGGGCGGTCACGGCCGCGGCCGGTGAACTGCGCGAGCGGCTCGTACCCGGGGTCGCCCTGCCGCCGGAGGGGATCACCGTACGGTCGGACACCACCGCGGCCATCGGCGCCCTCGCACAGAAGGAGCGGCACTCCTTCGGCGCACAGTTCGCCGAGGTCGCCGTGGAGCCCGCCACCGGCGAGGTCCGGGTGCGCCGCATGCTCGGCATCTTCGCGGCGGGCCGGATCGTCAACCCGCTCACCGCACGCAACCAGTTCGTGGGCGGCATGACCTGGGGCATCTCCATGGCCCTGCACGAGGAGGCGGTCCGCGACCGGGCCACGGGCGGCCACTACGGCGCCGACCTCGCGGGCTACCACGTCGCCACGCACGCCGACGTACCGCACATCGAGGCGGACTGGATCGACGACCCCGACCCGGACGACCCGGTCGGCATCAAAGGCATCGGCGAGATCGGCATCGTGGGCGCCGCGGCGGCGATCGCCAACGCGGTCTGGCACGCGACCGGGGTACGCCACCGCAGCCTGCCGATCCGCCCCGACCGCATCCTCGAGGCAGGCCCGCATGCTTGATGTCGCCGCCGAGCTGCACCGGTGGGCGGAGGAGGGCCGGGACTTCGCCGTCGCCACCGTCGTGGCGGTCGGCGGCAGCGCACCGCGCGGTCCCGGCGCCGCCCTCGCCGTCGACAGCACGGGCACGGTCATCGGCTCGGTCTCCGGCGGCTGTGTGGAGGGCGCGGTCTACGACCTGTGCGTCCAGGCGCTCGAGGACGGCGAGAGCGTCCTCGAACGTTTCGGCTACAGCGACGAGGACGCCTTCGCGGTCGGGCTGACCTGCGGCGGCGTCCTCGACATCCTGGTCACCCCGGTGCGCGCGGCGGCGCCCGCCCGCCCGGTGCTGCGTGCGGCGCTGACGGCCGCCGCACGCAGCGAACCGGCGGCCCTCGTCCGGGTCGCCGGGGGCCCGGCCCAACTCCTCGGCACGGCCCTGCTCGTACGACCCGACGGAACGTATGAGGGCGGACTCGGCGGCCACCGGGAACTGGACCGTACGGCGGCGGCCGAGGCCCGGGCCCTGCTGGACGCCGGCCGCACCGGCACGGTCGACCTCTCCGAGGACGGCTCGCACTGCCCCGGCGGCCTCACCCTGCTCGTCGAGTCGAACGTGCCGCCGCCCCGCATGATCGTCTTCGGTGCGATCGACTTCGCGTCGGCGCTGGTCCGCGTCGGCAAGTTCCTCGGCTACGACGTGACCGTGTGCGACGCCCGCCCCGTCTTCGCCACCCGGGCCCGCTTCCCCGAGGCCGACGACATCGTCGTCGACTGGCCGCACCGCTACCTCCGCAGCACCACCACCGACGCGCGCACCGTCCTGTGCGTCCTCACCCACGACGCCAAGTTCGACGTACCCCTCCTGCAGACGGCCCTACGGCTGCCGGTCGCCTTCGTCGGGGCGATGGGCTCCCGCCGCACCCACGAGGACCGCAACCGCCGACTTGGCGAAGTAGGCGTGACGGAACGGGAGTTGACCCGTCTGCACTCCCCGATCGGCCTCGACCTCGGCGCCCGCACACCGGAGGAGACCGCCCTGTCCATCGCGGCGGAGATCGTCGCGGCACGGCAGGGCGGGACGGGGGTGTCGTTGAGCGGGGCGCACACACCGATTCACCGGGACCGGCGGCAGGCTTCCGCGGTCGCCTGACGAACATCAGGAGACCGGCGGAAGCTGCCCCGGCACAGGTGTGGGAGCGGCGGGGAGCGCGTTGCGGTACGGCCGGGCGTGGTCCTCGCAGAGCCAGAGCGTGTCGCCCTCGGGTGTGAGGATCTTGTTCAGGCCGCCCCAGCGCCCGTGCGGGTCGAGCTGTTCGAGGAGGGCGCGCATCGCACGGAACTCCGCGTCCCACTGCGCCTTCACCAGGGTGTTCATGGAGGCGATGTCGGCCGGGTCGTCCGGTTCCGCGAGTTCGGACGTCGTGTCGAGGAGTGCCTTCATCAGCTTGATGTCGTCCTTGAGGACCTTGTCGAGATCGTCGGAGGCGACCCCGATGACACCCCCGACCACCGGGACGGCGTAGCGCAGGATCTTGAACAGGCCCCGGGCGTACGGCAGGAGCGTCGCCTCCAGCTGTGACGTCGCCCGGACCTCGTAGGGCTCGTGACCGGGCGCCGGATGCCACTGGCCCGGGGCCTCGCAGTACAGCCGCAGCTGGAAGCAGGAGCCGCGGACCATGCCCAGGGCCCGGCGCCGTGTCACGCGGGAGACCGACACGACGCTCGGGCAGGTCACCTGCTGGGACGTCTGGTGACCGCGCCAGGCAGCGAGCGCCGCCCGCTGCTGCTCAGCGGCGATGGAGGCCTGTCTCGCCTCCATCTGCTCAAGTGCCCGCAGCATGTCGTCGTGTTGTACGGCCCCGTCCTGCCGCTGCCGCTCGACGACGTTAGTCATCCGGCGCACCGCGTCCCGCGTCTCGGTGAGCAGTTCCTCGGACCGCAGAGCCCCCGGAGGCTCGATGCCCTGCATCAACTGCCGTACGTTGTGGTCGCTGATCTCGACCGGGCACTCCACCTCCTCACGCGGAGGGGTGCGGGCCAGCCGGGCCTTCAGCTGGTCGTGCGGGAACTCGTGCGTGCACTCGGCGCCGTCGGGGAGCGTTCCCGGACAGGGCACTGTCCGGTTGATCTCCAGGCCCGGATAGCGCCGCAGCGTCTGTTCGAACCCATCCTTGAGGATGGCGAGGAAGTCCTGCGGATAGGGGCCGCGCACGCGCAACTCGGCGGTCTTGGCGATGCGGTCGACGGTAACGAGTGCGGTGTGCTCGCCGTCCGGGTGGCGCAGCAGCGCCCCGCTGCGCCAGTGGAGACCGGCGGTGAAGCGGTGCTCGCGGGCGATGAACCAGGTCGGGATGCCCGGAGGAACCGTGTGCAGTCGGTAGCGCAGCCGCAGTTCGCGGTGCGCCGACTCCGCGGCCGCCCAGGCCTCCTCGTACGCGGGCGGATCCCAGGGCAGCAGCTCGACGACGATGCTGCTGGTGCCGTCATCTGTGCGGTACGAGAGGTCGAAGCGCTCCATCAGGGCCACGAAGTGCCGGCGCAGATTGGCGCTGAGGTCGTGCCAGAGCTCGGACTGATGCGCCTTGGTGAAGAGGGCGTCCGTCTGACGCACCGCCGGTGCGTCCAGAACCCTGCTGATGTAGTCGGTCACCCACTGCGGACGCAGCACCACCATGTCGCCCAGCTCCGGGTCGTCGCTGTAGGCCAGGACGTCGCCCAGGCTGTGCAGGGCGTCCGTCAGACCGCGCTGGTGGCCGGGGTCCGTGACGCCGCGCTCGGAGAGGAGGGCGGCCATCTCGTGCGGTGCGACGTGGTTGCGGGGGTCCGCCCGGACCGCTTCGGCGGCATTCAGCCAGGCCTCCGGCCAGATCACGCCCATGAGGGGCAGACGGGCGGCCTCCTCGGCGATGCGGTCCCTGACCGCCGCGACGCCCTGTCGGGTCTCGTTGTCAGCCTCCATGCTGGCGACGACCACACCGGGGTACGCGGCGTGCAGGTCCGCCAGGGGAAGATCCGCGGGGCGCGGCCCGAGATGGGTGGCGACCAGGATGACGGGGGCACGCGGAGCTCTCGCCTTGATCATGTCCAGCCAGTAGTACAGCTTCGTTGACTCCCAGCCGATCTGCGCGTCCCAGACGAGGACGAACAGCGAGCGGTCGGTGAGAAAGAACTGGTGCGTGGCGTGGTAGATCTCCTGGCCGCCGAAGTCCCAGGTGGAGAGGCGCATGACGACGTCGGCGTGGTCCGCGGAGGGGTGCGGCAGGTCGAGATTGATGACGTTCAGCCCGTGCGTGCTGCTCTCGTTGCTTTCGAAGGGTTCGTCGAGGAGCGACTTGATGAGGGAGGTCTTTCCGGCGCGGCCTTCGCCTACGAAGACGACTTTGGAGGACCACTGGCGCGTTGTCCTGCTGGCGGACCGTTCACGGAGGAAGGCGAGCAGGGTCTCCGTTCCTGCGGCGACGACCTCCGGTGGTATGTCACTGAGCTCGTTGCCCTCAAGATCAACGTAGCTGAGGTTGGTGAGATACCCCAATGAGTCGGGCAGATCGGTCAACCGGTTGTTCTTGAGTACGAGGTAGTTGAGTTTGGTGAGGTTGCCCATCGAGTCCGGGAGGCTGGTCAGGCCGGTACCCGAGAGGTTGAGGAGTTCGAGACTCGTGAGGTTGCCGAACGAGGAGGGCAGGCCGGTCAGCTTGTTCTCGTTGAGAAACAGGGCGGTGAGGCGGGTGAGGTTGCCGATGGACTCCGGAAGGCTCGTCAGCTGGGAGGCGTTCAGCTCCAGGTCCGTGAGATTGACGAGGTTCCCGATCCAACCGGGAAGCTCGTCCAACGGGTTCACCATGAGGTCCAGGTTGGTGAGCTCGGTGAGGTTCCCCAGCCACTCCGGCAGTGCGGTGAGGGAGTTGCCGCGCAGACTGAGATGGGTCAGGTGGGTGAGGTCGGCCAACTCGCCGGGGACCTCGGTGAGTTGCACAGAGCTGAGGTCCAGGTTCTTGGTACTCCGTGCCTCGGCGATGCGCTGCTGAACGTCTTCTTCGTATCTCTGTGGCATGTCCCCCGCCGTACCTCGCCGACACCCTGTGCAGAAAGTCTGGCCGACACGGGACTCGGCAGGCAACGCCCGGAGCGCAGACGTCCCCTGACTGGCCCATCACCAGGTATCGACGAACGACCGCCGCTCGCGAGACGGCCCCTCGCTCCCCTCCAACGCCCGCAGAATCCACCCCCGAGACTCCGCCGGATCAATCACCGCATCGATCTCCAGCGCAGCCGCCGCATTGACCGCCTTGCCGTGCTCGTACAACTCGGCCACCCGCGCCTCGAAGGCACGCGCGCGCTCGTCCGCGTCCGCGATGGCCTCCAACTCCCGGCGATAGCCCAGCCGGACCGCACCCTCCAGGCCCATGCCGCCGAACTCTCCGCTGGGCCAGGCCGCGGTGGCCGCGGGAGCGCGGGTGGAGCCGCCCATCATGGCCATGGCGCCGAGGCCGTACGCCTTTCTCAGGACGAGGCTGACGAGCGGCACGCGCAGGTTCGCGCCGGTGACGAAGAGGCGGGCGAAGTGCCGGACGGCAGCGGTGCGTTCGGCGTCCGGGCCCACCATGAAGCCCGGGGTGTCGCAGAGGGAGACGACCGGGAGGCCGAAGGCGTCGCAGAGTTGCAGGAAGCGGGCCGTCTTGTCGGCCGCGTCACGGTCGATCGCGCCGCCCAGGTGGGCCGGATTGCTGGCGATCAGCCCCAGCGGACGGCCCTCGACGCGGACGAGGCAGGTCAGGATGCCGACCCCGAACGAAGGGCGCAGCTCCAGGACCGAGCCGAGGTCCGCCAGCGCCGCGACGGCCGCCCGCATGTCGTAGGCGCGCCGCCGGTTCTCCGGCACGGCATGGCGCAGCAGCCGCTGGTCCGGCTCCTCCCAACTTCCCTGTGCGCCCTGGAAATATGAGAGGTATTGCCGCGCCACCCGTACGGCCTCCGCCTCGTCGTGGACGGCGATGTCCACGACCCCGTTGGGGACCTGGACCGACAGGGGGCCGACCTCCTCGGGCCGGTACACGCCGAGTCCACCGCCCTCGATCATCGCGGGGCCGCCCATGCCGATCGTGGCCTCGGGCGTCGCGATGACCACGTCGCAGCAGCCCAGCAGGGCGGCGTTGCCCGCGAAGCAGCGCCCTGAGGCGATGCCGACGAGCGGGACCAGTCCGCTGAGGCGGCCCATCCGGTGGAAGGTGGTCACGTCCAGGCCGGCGACGGAGGTCGTGTCCGTGTCGCCCGGTCGACCGCCCCCTCCCTCCGCGAACAGCACCACGGGCAGCCGCCGTTGCTCGGCGAGCTCCAGCATCCGGTCGGTCTTGCGGTGGTTCTGCAGCCCCTGAGTACCTGCGAGGACCGTGTAGTCGTACGACATCGCCACGCACGGCGCGCCGTTGACGTGCCCCGTGCCGGTGACCATGCCGTCGGCGGGAGTGAAGCGGATCAGGTCGTCGAGGGAGCGGCGTCGGCGCTGCGCGGCGATCGCCAGCGCCCCGAACTCGGTGAACGTCCCCTCGTCGCAGAGGTCGTGGATGTTCTCGCGTGCGGTCCGGCGGCCGGTCGAGTGCCGTTTCGCGACGGCTTCGGGGCGGTTCTCGTCGAGGCCGAAGGCGTGACGGCGCACCGCCTCGGCCAGGTCGGGCCGTACGACGTCCGGATCCGCTGTGCCTTCAAGGGCGGCCTCTTCGCCCGGGCCGCCCACTTCGTCCAGCGCCATCAAGGGACGGCCTTCGACGACCGTTTCCCCGACGCGCGTGTGCACGGCGCGGACGACTCCGGAGCCCGGAGCGCTGACGACGTGCTCCATCTTCATCGCTTCGAGGACCAGCAACTGCTGCCCGGAGCGCACGGGTTGGCCCGCCACCACGTCGACGGCGACGACCGTTCCGTTCATGGGCGCGCCCACCGAGCCCCCGGGGGACACCGGCGAGACGTCCGCCTCCACCGGCAGCAGCTCGGGCAGATGCGTCTCCACGAAGCCGGTGTGGCTCCAGAAGCGTGGCTGCTCAAGAAGCGCCCGCAGCAGGGGAATGCCGGTCCGTACGCCCTCGATCCCGAACTCGCCGAGCGCTGTGCGAGCCCGCGCGCAGGCAGCCTCGAAGCCGTTCGGCGCATGGACGACGACCTTGGCGAGCAGTGAGTCGTAGCGGACGCCGAGGTCCGCGCCGGAGCGCGCGGCGGTGTCCACGCGCACACCGGGACCCGTCGGTACGTCGAACCGCGTCAGCCGCCCGGCCGACGGCCGCACGGTCCCGTCGGCCGAGGTCACCTCGGCGTTCACGCGCGCCTGGACAGCGCAGCCACGTGGCGACGGCGGCGGTCCCGAGAGCCCGACGTCCGCCAGCGTCTCGCCCGCCGCCAGGCGCAGTTGTACGGCGACCAGGTCGACGCCGGTCACCGCCTCCGTGACCGTGTGCTCGACCTGGAGGCGCGGATTGGCCTCGATGAAGTGGAACTCCTCGCCCCTGACCAGGAATTCGAAGGTGCCGAGCCCCGTGTGCCGGGTGGCGCGGGCCATGCGCAGGGCACTGGAGAGGAGTTTCTGCCTTGTGGAGTCGGCCAGTTCGGGGGCGGGTGCTATCTCGATCAGCTTCTGGTGGCGACGCTGGGCGCTGCAGTCCCGCTCCCAGAGATGGGTGACGGCGCCGGTGGCGTCACCGAGGATCTGCACCTCGATGTGCCGGGCACCCTCCACCAAGCGTTCCACGTACAACTCGCCGCGCCCGAACCCCTGTTGGGCCTCCGCTCGGCAGCGCTCCCAGGCGTCGTCGAGCTGTCCGGTCGTACGGACGACCCGCATGCCGCGCCCGCCGCCTCCGCCGACCGCCTTGATCATCACCGCCCCGCCGGTGAGGAACTCCCGTGCGTCGTCGAGCGAGGTGGCCCCGTCCGTCCCCGCGAGGACGGGCACCCCGAGTTCCTTCGCGAGCGCGCGGGCGCGGGACTTGTCGCCGAAGAGATCCAGGACCTCGGGGGAGGGGCCCACGAAGGTGATCCCGGCGGCCCCGCAGCTTCGCGCGAAGGCGGCGTTCTCGCTGAGGAACCCGTACCCGGGGTGGAGGAAGGCGCAGCCGGTCGCGAGTGCGACGTCCAGGACCGCGTCCGCGTCGAGGTAGTCCTTCAACGGCACGGCCTCGTCGGCCCGTCGGGCGTGCGCGTCGTCACCTTCCGCGTACACCGCGACCGTGCGCAGCCCTGCCTCGGAGGCGGCACGCAGGACTCGTACGGCGATCTCCCCGCGGTTGGCGACGAGTACGGCGGCAGCGCCCATGAACCCCTCCGGAAAGGCCGTGGCCGGGTCGGCCCCGCCATGCTCATGGACAGTGACACCAACGTCAACAGGCTCCCTGCCTGGCGGGGAGCCCTGGCCGACGGCGTCCTCCGGAAGTCGAGCCCCATTCCCGCGAGGAGATCAGGAGGCGGGCGCAGGGTTCGCGAGCCAGTCGTACGCCGCACGCGCCGTGAACGCCCTCTGGCCGCCGCGCAGCAGCAGCTCGGCCGTCGCGAAGGCGGGGGCGTCGGCCTGTGCGGCGACGTACGGGATCGCGATGCAGCGCATTCCGGCCGCGTGCGCGGCGGCCGCGCCCGGGGCGGCGTCCTCCAGGACGACGCAGTCGGCAGGGGCGGCGCCCAGACGGCGGGCCGCCTCCAGGAAGACATCCGGAGCGGGTTTGCCGTGCGCGACCTCGTCGGCCGAGACCGTGGTGCTGAGCCAGGCGCTCAGGCCCGTGCCCGTCAGGATCGCCTCGATGGCTTCGGGTGACGAGCCGGAGGCCACGGCCATGGGGACACCCTCGCCGGCCAGCAGCTCCACGAACTTCCGCATCTGCGGGTACACGGGCGTGGAGGTGCGGGCGAGCGCCAGATAGCGGTGGTTCAGCTCGGCGAGGAGGTCGTTCTGCGGCGCCGCGATCCCGTAGCGCGTCTTCCAGATCCCGAGCGTCTCCCAGGTGCCGATTCCCACGTACTGCTCGTTGTCGCGCCAGGTGTAGCCGGGGAAGCCGTGGTGGGTGAGCAGTTCGCGCGATGCCTCGTAGTAGTTCGGCTCGCTGTCCACGAGTGTTCCGTCGAGATCGAAGATGACCGAGATACCGCCGAGAATGCTCATGACCTCCAGGATGCCCACGTCCGGCGCCCCGTGGCGCGGGGTCAGCCGCGCGCCGCGCGTCCGATCGACTCCACCAGTGGCAGCAACCGGTGCGGGACGCGTTCGCGCAGGGCCACCTCGGTGCGGGTGCGCACGACGCCCGGGAGGCTGATCAGCGCCTGGATGACGTCCTCCAGGTGTCCGTTGTCCCGCGCCGCGACCCGGGTCAGCAGATCGCCGCCTCCGGTGATCGAGAAGACCTCGATGATCTCCGGCACGGCGGCCAGCGCGTCGCTCACGTCGTCGAGATGGCCCTGCGTGACCTCGATGTGCACGAAGGCCAGCACCGGGTGACCGAGCGCCGCGGGGGACAGGGTGGGGCCCGTGCCGGTGATCACCCCGTCGCGCTCCAGGCGGTCGAGACGGGCCTGGAGCGTGCCCCGCGCGATGCCCAGGACGCGGGCGTACTCGCGCACGCTGGTGCGCGGCTGTTCCAGCAGGAGCCGCAGGATGCGGGTGTCGAGTCCGTCCACGGCCATGGTCCGTTGGCCTCCCTGCGGTCAGAAGTTATTGAGATTGACTGTACCAATGGCTCAGCTCAATCCGATCGAGTTGAGCCACTGCCCCACTCCTGTTTACCTTGTGCGTATTGATGGCGCCGCGCAGCGCAGGACGGCAACGAAGCCGGATTCCGTGCCCGCGGCGCCATTCCCATGTCCTGCACCCGGACGCCACGTCCTGGCCCAGGACTCCCGTGCCCTGAACGGGCACAGCCATGTCCTGAACCGGGACGGACGACGTAGCGAAGTGGGGGCGGGCCGCCGAAGGTGAAGAAGATGTTCATGGCGCCGGATCCGGGACTGGTCCGACTGCGGGTCTCGCTGCGGGCCGTGCTCGGCATCGGCCTCGCGGTGACGGTCTCGGAGCTGGCCGGGTTCTCCCTGTCCGCCTCGATCACGGGCGGGCTCGCCGCGCTCCTCGCGCTGTTCACCGTCGGCGATCCGACGGTGCGCCGCCAGGCAGGCACCACCGCGCTGCTGCCCGTCGTCGGGCTCCCCGTCCTCGCGCTCGCGACCGCGCTGCACGGGGCCCCGGAGCTGCGCGACGCGATCTGGCTCGCGGTGATCTTCTGCGGGGTGTACGCCCGCCGCTGGGGGCCGCGCGGCCATGCGCTCGGCATCTTCGCGTTCATGATGTTCTTCACCACGCAGTTCCTGCACGCCGTCCCCGGGCAGCTGCCGGAGCTGTCCGCGGCGGTGGCGCTGTCCCTGGCCGTCGCCTCGGCCGTGCGCTTCGGCGCGTGGTGCGTCGAGCGGCGCACCCCCCTCCCCGCGCCGCCCGCCCCGCTCGCCGGGCGCGGCCTCGCCCGGCCGGTCACGCGGCAGGCCTTCCAGGCGACCGCCGCCTGCGCCTTCGCGATCGCCGCCGGCCAGGTGCTGTCCCACGAACGCTGGTACTGGGCTGTCGGCGCCGCCTGGTGGATCTTCGTCAACACCACCTCGCGGGGCGAGACCCTCGTCCGCGGCTTCCGGCGCGTCCTCGGAACGGTCACCGGCATCGCGGCCGGCCTCCTGATCGCCGTACCGCTGCACGGCGCTCCGGCGCCCACCGCCGTGCTCGTCGCCGTCTGCGTCTTCGGCATCTTCTACACGGCGGCGCTGTCGTACAGCTGGATGATGTTCTTCGTCACCGTCATGGCGGGCCTGCTCTACGGCCTGCTCGGCGTACTCCACCCCGGCCTCCTCGTGCTGCGCCTCGCCGAGACCGGCGTCGGCGCGCTCGGGGCCGCGCTCGCCGTCGCGCTCGTCCTGCCGATCACCACGCACGCGGTCACTGACCAGTGGGTGCACCGGGCGCTGTACGCGGTGCACGGCTGCACCGCGGCGGCCGCCGCACGGCTCGCGGGCGACGCCACGGCCGACCCTGCGCCGCGCGCGGCCGAGCTCGAAGCACTTCTGGGGCGTGTACGGATGGCGGTGGCGCCCCTGGTGCACCCGCTCCACCCGATCCGGGCACGCAAGACCCGCGCCCGGCAGGTCCTCGCCCTGCTCGACGACTGCGCCCGTGAGGTACGAGGCCTCGCGGCGGTCGCAGCCGACCCGGACGCCTCCCACGACGCACGCCTCACGGCCGCCTGCAGGCGCGTGGAGGCGGCTGTGGAGACGCTGGTCGGGGCGGTACCGGAACGCGCCGCGACAGCGCACGCGGGCGCGCCCGGCCACCACCCGGGCGCCGAGCAGGCCCTCGCCCATCTGCACGGCCTGGAGCGGGCGCTCGCGGCCCTCGCCACGCCCCTGCGCGGCTCCCGCCGCTCCCCGCTCCTCGGCGCCTGACGCCGGGGTATGTGCGAGACGGTGGAGCGCACGCCCGCGTACGTCCAGCACGCGCAGGCATACGCGCGCGCCGACGGTGCCGACATGGTCTAGACCGCTGGCCCTCGACTGCTACCGTCGCCCCGGACAGCGCAGGACGGAGAGGGGACGGCAGTGGCAGAGGGCAGACGGCAACCACGGGCGTTCATCGGCTCGTTCACGGCGGCGGGGGGCCCGGGCGTCCTCACCGCGGCCGTGGACCGGAACGACGGCGCGCTGACCGTGCTCAGCGCGACGGACGGCATCCCCGACCCCTCGTACCTCGCCCTGTCGCCCGCCAAGGACATGCTGTACGCGGTCAGCGAGACCGCCGACGGCGCGGTGGCCGCGTACCGCGTCACCGGAGACAAGGCCGAGCTGGCCGCACCGCCGGTGCCGGTGGGCGGGAGCGGTCCGACGCACCTCAGCGTGCACGCGGGGCACGTCCTGACGGCCAACTACGGTTCCGGCAGCGTCACGGCCGTCCCCCTCCGCGACGACGGCACCCTCTCCGATGCGCCCTCCAGCGTGCTGCGGCACACCGGCTCGGGCCCGCACACCCCGCGCCAGCACGGCCCGCACGCGCACCAGGTGCAGCCCGACCCCAGCGGCCGGTGGGCGGTGAGCGTCGACCTCGGCACGGACTCCGTGAGGGTGTGCACCCTGGACGGCGGAACGCTCACGCTGCACCGCGAGTTCGCGCTGCGTCCCGGCTCAGGGCCGCGTCACCTGGCGTTCCACCCGCGCGGCGAACATGCGTACGTACTCAATGAACTCGCACCGACCGTGACCGCCTGCCGCTGGGACGCCGCCGAGGGCACCCTGCGGCCGGTCGGCGAGACGCCGGTGCTGTCGGGTGTCCCGGACGGCGACGCCTACCCGTCGGGCATCGTTGTCTCGCCCGACGGCCGTTTCGTGTGGACCGCCACCCGCGGCCAGGACGTACTGTCCGTGCTCACGCCCGACGCCGTGGGCGAGGGGCTGCGGCTGGTCGCCACGGTGCCCTGCGGCGGCCACTGGCCGCGTGCCCTGGCCATCGCCCCCTCCGGGCGCTTCCTGTACTCGGCCAACGAGCGCTCCGGCGACGTGACCTGGTTCGTGGTCGACCCGGACACCGGCGTACCGCGCCTCGGCGGCTCGGTGGAGGCTCCGGCGGCATCCTGCGTGGTCTTCGGCTGACCAGCCGCCCGCGTACGGCAGAAGGGCCCGCTCCTACGAGAGGAGCGGGCCCTTCGACGTGCGGCGATCCCGGACTCAGCGAGCCGGCGTGCCCTGCGCCTGCTGCGGGGTGATGCCCAGCACGGTCGTGTACTTGGCCAGCGCGAGCTTGCCGATCGCCGGGTACGGGCCGAGCGCCTCGGCGGCGGAGCAGCCCGCCTCCTTGGCGGCCGCGTCCAGCAGCCCCGCCTCGATCTCCGGGCCGATCAGGTACGGCGCGAGCGCCAGGTTCTGGGAACCCGAGGCGCGCAGCTGCTCGGCGGTGGCCGCGATCGAGCCCTCCTCGTCGAGAGCGGCCGCCATCACCGGCACGGCGAGGCGCGCGGCGAGCAGCATGCCGGTGATCCCGGCCGCCTGCACGGCCTCCTCGCCGCCCACGGAGGCGAGGATGATGCCGTCCGCGGCGGTCGCCACGGTGAACAGCCGGGCGCGGTCGGCGCGCGCGAGACCCGCCTCGGACAGCCGAACGTGCAGCGCCTCGGCGAGCAGCGGGTGCGGACCGAGGACATCGGCGAGGTCGGCGGCGACACGACTCTCCATGACGGCCTGGCGCAGACGGCGCAGCAGCGCGTTGTCCGGTCCGGCAAGCAGCGGCACGACGACGGCGACGGGGCCGTCGGGCTCGGCGGCGTCCACACCGGCGGCACGGGCCTGCTCGTATCGCGCCACACGCTCCTGGGCGGCGCGCGCGAGCACGGACTGCAGCGTGGGGAACTCGGTGTCGTCCCCGTCGAGGTACCCGATGCGGGCGTCAAGGCCGGGGAGCTCGGAGCGCGCGATGCTCACGACCTCCTCGGCGAGGCTGCGCATGGCGGCGCTGGGCGTGCCCGGCACCGCGAGGACGAGCGCGGGCGCGCCCTCGGGAGCCGCCAGGGGCTCCGGACGGCGGTGCCGCCCGGGCTGGCGGGGTCGCGGCATTCGTACAGGCAGGCCGGACGCGGGCCCAGTGGGGGAGCTCATGGCGCCGAATGTTACTGGTTTCCTGGGTTCCCCTGTTCGGGGAGGGTGCAGGTGAGCGGTATCCGTCCGCTTTTGTCTGATGAGTTACGAACCGATCAGAAGTGAGCAGTACGGCACGGGTTACGTGTCCCGGAGGGGGCGACGACCCCCGAATCCCGTTCAGGGTGCATCAACCACAGGTTTCGGCCACTGCTTTCGGTCACGCCGCTCAACCGCTCCGCCTAACCGCTCCGCAGAGCCGCTCTCCTCAGCAGCCGTCGCCGCCGGTTGTGTCACGGGCTTCGGTCACCACGAACAGCATCCGCTCGTCGCGGGGCAGTGCGAGCGCGTCGTTCGCCAGGTCGATGCCGATGTTCACGGCGCCGGCCAGTGGGTCGCCCGCCGCCGGTACCTGCCGTGCGTGCGGCAGCCGCGCCGCCAGCTCATCACGCAGGGGTACGAGAAGGGCATCGCCGATCTTGAACAGCCCGCCGGTGAGGGCGACTTGGGCCTCCGCCGTATCAGGGCAGACCGCGGCCGCTGAGTCGGCCATGTCCTTCGCGGCCGCGCGCAGGATGTCCGCGGCGACCGGATCGCCCCCGGCGCACGCCGCCACTTCGGGGGCGAAGGCGGCGAGCACCGCGGGCCGGTCGCTGCGTGGGTACACCTTGCCCGGCAGACCCGGCATCGGTCCGAACGCCGCCTCGGCGCGCGCCAGCAACGCCGGAGATCCGCCCGGGCGCCCGTCGAAGGCCCGGGCGGCCGCCTCCAGCCCGGCCCGGCCGATCCACGCCCCGCCGCCGCAGTCGCCGAGCAGATGACCCCATCCGTCGGCTCTGCGCCAGCTCTCCAGGTCCGTACCGACCGCGATCATGCCCGTTCCGGCGGCGATGACGGCACCCGGCCGGGAACCGAGCGCCCCCGAGTACGCCGTGACCGCGTCGGCGACCAATGCCAGCCGCCGTACGCCCAGTTCACGCGCCAGCGCCGAAGGCAGTCTCGCGCGCAGCTCGTCGCCGAGTGTGGCCAGTCCCGCGGCCCCGATGACGACAGCCGCCGGCGCGTCGACCCCGGCGTCGGCCATCAACCGTCCGGCCATCGGCAGGAGTTGCTCCAGCAGATGCCCGGCGTCGATACCCCGCGGCCCCGTGCGCACCGGTTCCTTGGACACGAGCGGGGCCGAAATGGGCGCACCCGCGTCGTCGCGGACGGCGAGCACGACGCGCAGACCCGACCCGCCGGAGTCCACTGCCAGCACACCGGACACCACGCCGGGCGCCGCACCGGAGTGCGTCACGGCAGGCGCCAGTCCACCGGCTCCGCGCCCTGCCTGGTCAGCAGCTCGTTGGCACGGCTGAAGGGGCGGGAGCCGAAGAAGCCGCGGTCCGCCGACATCGGGGAGGGGTGTGCGGACTCCACCGACGGCAGATCGCCGAGCAGCGGGCGCAGATTGCGCGCGTCGCGACCCCACAGGATCGACACCAGCGGCCGCCCGCGGCCGGCCAGCGCGCGTATCGCCTGCTCGGTGACCTCCTCCCAGCCCTTGCCGCGGTGTGCCGCAGGGCTGCGCGGGGCCGTGGTGAGCGCCCTGTTGAGCAGCAGCACCCCCTGCTGCGTCCACGGCGTCAGGTCACCGTTGGACGGCGGGGCCAGCCCGAGGTCGGTGTTGAGCTCCCGGTAGATGTTGATCAGGCTGCCCGGCAGCGGCCGTACCTCCGGCGCGACGGAGAAGGACAGACCCACCGCGTGTCCCGGGGTGGGATACGGGTCCTGCCCCACGATGAGGACGCGGACCTCGTCGAAGGGCTGCTGGAAGGCCCGTAGGACGTTCGCCCCGGCCGGGAGATAGGTGCGCCCGGCGGCGATCTCCGCGCGCAGGAAGTCGCCCATCTCGGCGATCCGCCCGGCGACGGGTTCGAGGGCCTTCGCCCAGCCCGGTTCGACGATTTCATGCAACGGTCGTGGTGCCACGGGCGTCACCCTACTGCCGTACACACGGCGGAGATCACCCGGTGGCCGAAGAGCGACCGGGATTGACCGACGAGTCGACGAACAGGGCGCCTCCCGGACGGAGAGCGTGACTTCATGGTCGATCGTTCCCCCCGATCGCCTCAGCCGACGACCGCGGCGCGCACGCAGAGCACATCCGGCAGGTGCGCGGCCAACTGCTGCCAGCTGTCCCCGTCGTCGGCCGACGCGAACACCTCGCCGTTACGGTTGCCGAAGTACACGCCCGCCGGGTCCGCGCCGTCCGTGTACATCGCGTCCCGCAGCACCGTGCCGTAGTGGTCCTCCTGGGGGAGCCCGGCCGAGAGCGGCTCCCAGCTCTTGCCCGCGTCCGCCGTGCGGTAGACACGACATCGGTGGTCGGCCGGGACGCGGTCCGCGTCGGCGTTGATCGGGAAGACGTATGCGGTGTCACCGCGGTGCGGATGGGCGGCCGCGGCGAACCCGAACGTGGACGGCAGGCCCTCACCGATGTCCGTCCAGTGAGCGCCCGCGTCGTCGCTGCGGTAGACCCCCCAGTGGTTCTGCAGATACAGGCGGTCCGGTGTCGCCGCGTCCTGGACGACCTTGTGCACGCACTGGCCGAACTCCGGGTCGGGGTCGGGCAGGAACACCGCGGATACACCGGAGTTGGACGGCGTCCAGCTCTCTCCTCCGTCCTTGGTGCGGAACACCCCGGCCGTGGACACGGCGACCGTCACGGCCCGCGGGTCGCGCCGGTCGGTGAGCACGGTGTGCAGGCCCTCACCGCCACCGCCCGGCACCCACCGGGAGCGGGTGGGGTGCTCCCACAGCGGGCGCACCAGCTCGAAGGACTCGCCCCGGTCCTCGGAGCGGTACAGCGCGGCCGGCTCCGTGCCCGCGTACACCACGTCCGGTTCGGCTGCCGCCGGGTGCAGCTGCCACACCCGCTCCAGCGAAGCCCCTGTGTCCTTGGGGAACTTGACGGCGGGCCGGGCCGGTTCGGTCCAGGTCCGGCCCAGGTCGTCGGAGTGGAAGACGGACGGGCCCCAGTGCGCGCTGTCACCGCCGGCCAGCAGCCGCGGGGTCTTGCCGCGGGTGTCGATGGCGACCGAGTACACGGCCTGCGCGTTGAAGTACGGACTTTCGTCGAACTCCCAGGCCCCGCTGCGGCGCCGCCCGATGAACAGCCCCTTGCGTGTGCCTACGGTGAGCAGAATGTCGGCCATGCCGACCACCTCCGCGACGTCGTTGTCTCAGGTACGGGCCAGTCTGCACCTCGGCACTGACAGTCACCTCTGGGTGCGGCATCACAGCAGGTCGGGGCGGGTGCGTCGGGGCGCCTGCGGGGTGGTGCCGGGTCCCCGCCGAACGCGGGCACGGGGCGCTGGGGCCGACGCGACGGACGTGTCGCCGGTCACGCCGTGAGCATCGAGCGCGCCGGCCGCGTATGGGAGGGCGACGGGGCATGTCCGTGCGGTCGTGAGGAGGATGCCATCCATGGCGGCATTCCGTGGTCCGAAAGTGTGGCTGTGGCGATGGCGGCGCAATCCGCTGCGGCGTCCCGGGGACGCGCTGGAGGCGTGGATCATGCTCGCCGCCTGGACACTGACCGTGCTCGGCGGAGTGCTCGGCGGCCTGCTGGCGACGCAGAACGTGGAACACGGCCTCGCCCGGGAGCGGGCGGAGTGGCACACGGTCCCGGCCCGGCTCACGGAGAACGCCCCGACCACCTCCACTCCGGGCGCTCCGGGATCCGGCGGCGACATGGTGTGGGCGAAGGTGCACTGGAGCGCGCCGGACGGGTCCGCCCGCAGCGGCCAGGCGAGGGTCTTCGCCGGTAGCTCCCTGGGCACCACGGTCACCGTGTGGACCGACCGCGAGGGCCAACTCGTGACCAGGCCCGCCACCCCGTCCCAGGCGCGGCTGCGGGCCTCGCTGGTGGGTGTCCTGGTGGGGGTGAGTGTCGCGGGTGTCCCCTTCGTCGGCGGGCGGCTCGTGCGCGGCCGGCTGGAACGGCGGCGCCTGGAGGAGTGGGACGCGGAGTGGGAGCGCGTGGACCCCTTGTGGGGGCGCAAGACGATCTGACAGGACGCCGGTCGGGGAGCGGACGGGCTGGGCAGAGACGCAGGGGGCACCGAGTCGGCGCAGGGCCGAGCGGGCCCGGGTCGGGCCGATCGGCCCCCTGTGCGACCCGGCCCCGCGCGCGACGCTGGCAACGGACAAGCTCCTGCGGCGGCTTCGCCCACCGGCCGACCACGAACCCGGCCCGGGGGACCGCCACGGAGCGAGGAGCGTGCCATCGGGTGCGGGTGCCCGGGACGAAGACGGGTACCCGGCCTGCTCCGTGCGGTACATCCGAGCGCCGGCCCGGGTCGGGCCGATCGGCCCCCTGTGCGACCCGGCCCCGCGCGCGACGCTGGCAACGGACAA